>JAKSOK010000081.1 GCA_024405615.1 Phascolarctobacterium sp. | reverse complement strand
GACACCATGTCCCACACGAAACGTTTCTATTTTGCCGGAAGAATGACAGTAAATACGGAGCCTTTTCCTTTAGGATTATCAGTCACAGTAATTTTTCCATTATGCTCATTAACAATTGCCTTTGCAAGACTTAATCCTAAGCCCAATCCCCCATTACTACGATTGCGGACTTTGTCCACTCGATAGAATCTATCAAAGATTTTAGTTTTGTCATCATCACTAATACCTTCACCTTCATCTGAAATTTTTAAGACGATGTTTTTATTCTTTTTGGCCAAATCAATATCAATTTTTGAAGAAGTCGGAGAATATTTAATGGCATTATCGACTAACAGAATAATAAGACGTTTCATACTACTTTGTTCACCTACTAGCATTAGTTTCTCAGGAATGTGGCTAGTAAGGTGAATGTTTTTTTCATTAGCCAAGATTTGCATTTGTTGGATTGTTTTGTTCATTACAGAACTAAAATCAAAGGTAGTAAAATTTATTTGTAAATTGTTAGTATCACTTCGAGCTAAAGTCATAAGGTTCTCTGTCAAGGCAGTGAGTCGATTAATTTCTTTAGTCATCATGGACAATGTTTCTTTACTAAAATCACTGAGTTTTGACTCTTCATCCGTAGCAATGCTTTCTGTGGAAAGCTTTAGTACCGTTAAAGGCGTACGCATCTCGTGGGATGCATCGGCAGTAAATTGCAGCTGTTTATCATACATGTCGCTAATGGGCTTAATGCTTTTGCCAGATAAGTAGTAGCTGATGAGATTACCAAAGCCAAATAGCAGTGCAAGCAAAACGGATAAAAATTTGAGAGTGTTCTCGGCTGTTGCGTAGTATACTCGAGTGCTTTTGAACATATACAGGGTGCCTATGGTTTGATTATTATCTTTAATGATTGCTACACTTGCTAAATAGCGATTTTTGGTACCTGTTTCGTCAGTAAAATGAATGAGCTTCGACTGTTCAGAAACCGTGGGCCATTTTTTTCTGCATTTGATAAGAGCACGGCTGACGGGAAGTGTGCCCAACTGATCCACGATTACAGTTTTTCCGTCCGGTTCTACAAAATATGCTAGAGTATTGCCACTATTTAATTCTGTATCATTTACCGGTAATTCTTTGGAGGAAATCCATTCTTCACCTTCATGGATTACTTTGGCATGGAAATTTTCTTTTTCAATGGATAAAATTGACCACCAGATAAAAGAAAAAGTAGCAAAAACTAAAATGGTAGTAATCAAACAAAAGATTAAGGAGTACGTAATTGTCATTTGTTTACGCAGCTTTGCAAAAATATTATTTAACACAATAGCCAACTCCTCTTACCGTTGTAATCAAGTCTTCATCATTAAGGCTTGATATTTTTTTGCGCAACATACGGATATGAACGTCCAAATTATTATCTGTAACATCCGATTCTAAGCCCCAAATGCGATCTAAAAGAAAATCCCTAGGTATAATTTGCCCCTTGTTGATCATGAGAAATTCTAGAAGCTTATATTCTTTGGCTCTAAGTTCAACACTTTTATCTTTATAATTTAAGCTGTAGCTATTTGCATCAAGTACATAGCCCCTATGGTTAATGGTGTTACTTGTATATATTTCCTTGCGACGACAAAGAGCATATAAACGAGCAACTAGCTCTGCAACATCAAAGGGTTTAACGAGATAATCATCAGCTCCACTATTTAAACCAGCAACACGGTCTTGTATAGCATCTTTAGCTGTTAGGAGGAGAATTTTACCTTGATGGTTTTCTCCACGTAAACGTTTTAATAATTCAATACCGGAAAGCTTGGGCATCATCCAATCAAATACGAGTACATCATAATTATCTTTATAAACAAATTCATAGGCTTCTTCACCGTCTTTGGCCCATTTGACATTGATATTCTGACGTTTTAAAAGTCTGGTCAATAATAAACCTAAATGTTCATCGTCTTCAGCTAATAATATTTTCATAGAAACGGATATTCCTTTCTTTTATTTTTTTTCTGATGACTAGTATAAGCAAAATTCCTTAATTTAAGATTAATTTAAGACAAATTTTAAGATTTAATTAAGATTCGGTTTAAGATAATTTTAATCTCCCCAGTCTATAATGATTGTGTTGTACAAAGCAATTAATAGCTTGTGAAAATACAGATACGGACAAAGGTGGTAATTAAAATGATTTTACCGAAATTATTGGATATTATGATTTTAACCTTGATATTATTATTATTAATCGTAGCATATTACGTTTTTTCCACGGATTTATGGGAAATTATTGCTAATATGGCCTATTCTGTCTTGGAATTCATGGCAAGTGAATCAAGAAACATAACATAAAATTTGTGAGACTTGGATAACTGTATTAAGTTTTAGGATTAATTTTTATAATACAACATAATTATACTAAAAAATGAGTTTAAAGAAAATAATTCACAAAGGAGTAGTTTATGTTTGCTAATTTAAGACTACGGTTTGCTTTGCTGATCAAAATATTGTCAGTATATTGCTTTGTTCAATTTATTTTACGAGCTTATTTATGGAAAATTGAGGCTAGCGCTGTAAGTAATTTATGCTTGGAGACCATGAAGACCTTTAGCTTGGGCTTTGTTTATGATATTGTTGTTGGCATGTTTTTTATGTTTCCTTTAGCGCTGCTAATTATTCTGAAAAGTCAAGGGTCAGGTAAATTTAACTGTAAGGCACTTTATCTGCTACTGTTATTGTTTTTCGGCAGCACTTTCTTTGCTATGGTTAGTGAATATTATTTTTGGCAAGAATTCCATACGCGTTTTAATTTTATTGCTGTAGACTATCTTGTTTATACCCATGAGATTATTGGTAATATCATGGAAGCCTACCCCATCGGACTTTTGCTTAGTTGCATCAGTGTTGCAAGTTTGGCAATAACATATATATTTAATAAGAAGGTTAAAATCGACCTTGCTACATTAACCTGGCCCGTACGTTTCTGTGGTCTTTCAATCTATGTTTTAATTTTAGCTTTGGCAACTTCTTTTATGAAAAGTAATATGACTGGTGTTGTTTCCAGCAATGTATATAATCAGGAGTTGGCAAGCAATGGTGTTTTTCAGCTATTCCATGCATTTTTCAATAACGAATTAGATTATGAGCGTTTTTATGTACACGGGGACAACCAGGAAATTTTAGCTAAACTGAAAAAACAGCTGAGCCTGGATGGAAACAGTAATTTTAATGGAAGAGGAATTTCACGTGAAATTAAAAATACTAATTCTTTGAGTAATGAGAAACCCAATATCGTTGTCATAGTTGTAGAAAGCTTGAGTGATAGTTTTACGGGTTTGAACGGTAATAAGGAAAGCTTTACCCCCTATCTTGATCAATTAGCTAAAAAATCCTTCCATTATAGTAATGTTTATGCGACAGGTACACGTACAGTTAGAGGTTTGGAGGCATATTCTTTAAATCTTCCCCCGACTCCGGGACAATCCATTGTGCGTCGTCCTGACAGTGATAAGCTTTTTACTGTGGGAACGGTTTTAAGAAAGAGAGGCTATCAGCCGGAGTTTGTCTATGGTGGCTACGGCTATTTTGATAATATGAATGGCTTCTTTGCGGACAATGGCTATAAAGTAATCGACCGTACAGATATTCCCAAAGAAGAAATCTATTTTGATACTATTTGGGGCGTTGCGGACGAAATTCTTTTCGACAATGTTATAAAGGAATTGGATAAACAATATTTAGCCCATAAACCAACCATGCAATTCATTTTAACGACTACCAATCATAGCCCCTATACCTTCCCAAAAGGAAGTATTGATGCACCTCAGAAGAAAAGAGAAAGTGTAGTTCGTTATACGGATTATGCAATTAATAAATTTTTGAAGCAAGCCCAGGGCAAGCCTTGGTTTGATAATACTGTTTTTGTCATTACCGCGGACCACAATGCAAGTGCAGCAGGAAAAATTTCCCTACCTATAAATAAATATAAGATTCCTTGCCTGGTATATGCTCCCAAGCTGCTTGCTCCTGGTAGAAATGACCGGTTGATGAGTCAAATTGACATTATGCCAACCGTATTTGGTATGCTGGGAATTTCCTATACCTATAGCTCCATGGGTTACGATATCAATAAATTGCCTGAGGGCGCGGAAAGAGCTTTTATCGGTACCTATCAGCAGTTAGGTTATGTACATAATAACAAATTAGTTGTTTTGGAACCGCAAAACAAAATTAAAACCTATCAGATTTTGGACTATGATAAGAGTGAATATAAATTATTGCCCGATGACCACCAGGAAGAAGCCAATGCTGTTACTTGGTATCAAGGAGCCAGTTATTTATTTAAAAATAAATTATTGAAAGAGGAAAATATTCGCTAATAAAAATATATCTTCTGGGACACGGTGACTGACACCATGTCCCCAAGTGAGCAACCTTCTCGCAGAAATCCATAAATAGAACTTTCTCACTACCTTATCCATATTCTGTGCTATAATATAGATACCCTAATAACCCTTAAGAGGTATATCATGATAAAAATTATAGAAATAGATAGCATAGCTGCCTCAGAACTTGATGTTTTTACCAGACTGACGGAAGCTCAGCTACGCAATAAGCTAGAACAGGACAAGGGCATTTTCATCGCGGAAAGTCCTAAGGTTATTAAGTTAGCTCTGGAAGCAGGACACAAGCCCTTATCTTTATTAATGGAAAGAAAACATATAACCGGCGACGGGTCGAACATACTAAGTATGATAGAACAGCGTTATCCGGACAATGAAATACCTATCTATACAGCTGATAGGGAAATCTTAACTAATATTACCGGCTATAAATTGACTCGCGGAGTTTTATGTGCTTTTCGTCGTCCTCAGCTACCTTCTGTGGAGGAAGTATGTAAAAATGCTAAGCGTATTGCTATCCTAGAGGAAATTGCGGATTCTACAAATGTGGGAGCAATTGTGCGTTCTGCAGCAGCTCTTGGTATTGATGGAATTCTATTTACTCCAACCTGCTGCGATCCTTTAGCCAGAAGAGCGGTAAGAGTGAGCATGGGAACTATTTTCCAGGTGCCCTGGACCCGTATTGGAGAGCTTAACGAGGATTGGCCGGACAAAGGGATTGAAATGCTTCATCAGCTCGGTTTTAAAACGGTGGCTATGGCACTTAAAAAGGATTCTGTGAACATGGATGACCCTATGCTCAAGCAGCAGGATAAGCTGGCTATCATTTTAGGCGGAGAAGGCTACGGCTTAAGCGACCGTACTTTACAGCAAACCGATTTTACAGTTATTATTCCTATGTATCATAATGTAGATTCCCTTAATGTAGCAGCTGCCAGTGCAGTAGCCTTTTGGGAATTATGCCGTAGTGGAAAGTAATGCTGGTCAAAGTGGACTCAAAGTACCAGCTTTATAATATACGCCGTAAAACCCACGGTCTTAACCGTGGGATATAAGGCGTCCTTTCTTAAAAATTACAAAATAATAATTGAGTGTATCTGTTGGATACGATATAATATATAAACATAAGTTCTATCTAAAGAACATACATTCTGTCAAATTTAGAGGTAGCCCAATGAAATGTATCAGAACATACTGCTTTAAGCTGTATAATTCAAAGAAAAATAAAAAACTTCATAGACAGATTAATGCAGCCGGGCTGATATATAATCACTGCATAGCTCTTCATAAGCGTTACCATCGTCTGTTCAAGAAACAGCTTAACGCCAACAGGCTTAAGGTTCATCTTGCCAAGATTAAAAAACTTGAGCGTTTCAGCTACATAAGAGAAATAGGTTCACAGGCCGTCCAGGATATTGCTGAACGTATCGACAGAGCCTATAAGCTTTTCTTTGAAAATCTTAAACGCAAAGTTAGGACTGCTCCTCCTAGTTTCAAAAAAATTACTAAATACAAATCGCTGACTTTGAAGCAGGCAGGATACAAGTTTCTTGATGGCAACAGGTTACGCATTAAAGATACTATCTTCAAATATTTCAAATCCAGAGAGTTTGAAGGCAAGATAAAGACCTTAACGATTAAGCGTGATGCTCTTGCTGATATCTATATCTACGTAGTATGTCAGATTGAAGAGAACGAAGTCTTAGCAAGAACCGGTGAAATGGTCGGCTTTGACTTCGGTCTCAAGAAATTTCTGACAGCATCTAACGGCAAGGATATAGAAGCTCCTTTGTTCTTTAAGGAGAATGCCAACGCTATACGCCAAGCTAACCGTAATCTGACAAGAAAGAAAAACGGCTCCAACAACCGTAAGAAAGCTAAGCTTGTTCTTGCCAGATTGCACAAGAAAGTCACTAACCAACGCAGTAACTTCCATTGGCAACTTGCTAACATTCTTGTTGGCCAATATGCAGACATCTGCATTGAAGACTTGAATCTTAAGGGCATACAAAAACTATACGGCAGAAAAATTACAGACCTTGGCTTCTCTGAATTCGTCAAGATACTCGAATACAAAGCGTCCCATACAGGAGCGAGAGTGCTTAAAGTAGATAGGTTCTATGCTTCGAGCCAGACCTGTAGTTGCTGCGGAGCTATTAACTTTGCTACTAAAGACTTACGAGTAAGAACCTGGACTTGTCCGGAATGTGGTTCTCATCATGACAGAGATCGTAACGCTGCTATAAATATAGTTCGTGAGGCTGAAATGCTGAACGATATAGCATAAAATATATCCGGTTGGGACATCAACCGGTAGAGGAGATACTGTAAGACCTTCGTTAGAAGGCTCGTATCGTCTGTACTCTAGAATCCCACGACTTTAGTCGTGGGAGTATGTCAATTTGCATGACACTATCAAGTGGGACAAAGTGACTGACACCGTGTCCCTAATATTTTTTATTGATAAATTTCCCTAATGGTGTTATCATAAAAATGGTATGCTGATGAGTATGCCTAAATATTTATGAAGCTCCTGTACATATAGGAGAAAAGAGAGGATGTTGCAAATGGCATTAGAAGCTTTAGTACAAAAATATTTAAATGTTGCTGAATTAGCTAAGGACGCTAGCAATGCAGAGGTTGTTGTTGATGGCGTTTTAACTCATTTTGGTCTTGATTATTACGGTGTAAAAATGGGTGCAGAAAGACTGTACACCATGGGTATTGCTGATCATAAATTCAGAAGCGTTTTAAGCAAAGCTGAAGACCTGGGCGCTATTTGCGATTGGTTCAAAAATAAATTAGGCCTGTCCGATGAGGATATTGCTGCAGTAGTTGAAAAGAATGCTAAATATGCAGCTGGTATGCTGATGCTGGGCAAACAATATGCTGAAATGGGCCACAAAATCTGCTCCAAGAAATATTTCGAATTAGCAGCTGCTAGTGGTTGCGCAGAAGCTGCTGAAATTCTGGGTGCTGAAGAAAAAGCTAAAGCTTATGCTAGAAGCATGGTTATGCTGGGCGAACAATACGCTGAAATGGGTCACAAAATCTGCTCCAAGAAATATTTTGAATTAGCTGCTGCAAAGGGCTGCCCCAAGGCTGCTGCTAAATTAGCTGAAATTGCTGACGCTGAATACGCAGAACAAATGCTGCTGCAAGGTAAAAAATCCCTGGCAATGGGTCATGCTGTTAGCGGTAAAAAATATTTAGAGCTGGCTGCTGGCAAAGGCAATGCAGAAGCTGCTGCTAAACTGGCAGATATGAAATACGCAGCTGCTATGCTGGCTCTGGGCGAACAATATGCAGCTATGGGTCATAAAATCTGCTCTAAAAAATACTTTGAATTAGCTGCTGCTAAAGGCTGCCCCAAGGCTGCTGCTAAGCTGCAATAATTTGCAGATTAATTTTATAATAAAAAGGCTGGAGTTTTAGGCTCCAGCCTTAATTTTTTATATGAGATTTTTGGGACATAAAACTAACTGCACTCAGGTTGTGTGCCAAAATCACCTGGTCC
>JAKSOK010000080.1 GCA_024405615.1 Phascolarctobacterium sp. | reverse complement strand
GAAGCACTGCCTCAATTAGAGGTTGTTGACTATGCTGCAATTAAAGCTCTCTTCAAGACCATTCAAAAAACCACTAAGCTAAAAGGCAAAGATGTATTCATGCCCATCCGCGTTGCTCTGACCGGTACTCAACATGGTCTGGAGCTAGCTGCTATGATGCCTCTGTTAGGTGTTGAGCGTATTGCTAAACGCGTTAAGGCAAGCTGTGCTAAGGCTGGCGTAGAACTGCAATAAGTTAATAGTTAACAGTTAACAGTTAATAGATGTAGTGATAAGCTAAAAGTTAACCGTTAACAATGGAAAATTAAAACCTAAAAGTTAGCTATTAATAGATTAAATTTAACGTCGCTTATAGAATGCATAAAAGCGGATGCTTTGCCTATAAGTTTAAGAAAGGCGAAAAATTATGACTATTAAAGTTTATAATACTCTGAATAACAGAAAAGAAGAATTTGTACCTATTGAGCCTGGAAAAGCCAAAATCTATGTTTGCGGTGTTACCCCCTACAATCATCCTCATGTTGGTAACGCTCGTCCCTTCGTAACCTGGGATGTAATTCATCGTTTCCTGGAGCATGAAGGCTATGATGTAACCCATGTGCAAAACTTTACTGATGTTGACGACAAAATTATCAACACTGCTAATAAAGAAGGTGTGCAATGGTTTGATATTTGCAACCGTTACATTGACTCCTACTTCGAAGTAATGGATAAACTGAATGTTAAACGTGTTCATGTTTACCCTCGTGTTTCTGAGCATATTGACGATATTATTCAAACTGTGCAAACCTTAATCGACAATGGTCATGCTTATCCTATGGATGGCGATGTTTACTACAGTGTTGAAAGCTTTGCTGATTATGGTAAATTAAGTGGCCGTAATCTGGAAGATATGAAGGCTGGTGCTCGTATTGAGGTTAACGACAGTAAACGCAATCCCTATGATTTTGCTCTTTGGAAGGGTGCAAAACCTGGCGAACCTGCATGGGAGAGCCCTTGGGGTCCTGGTCGTCCTGGCTGGCACATTGAATGCTCTACCATGAGCATGAAATATTTGGGAAAAACTTTCGATTTCCACGGTGGTGGCAGTGATTTGATTTTCCCCCACCATGAAAATGAAATTGCTCAATCCGAAGGTTGCACTGGTTGCAAATTTGTAAATTACTGGCTGCATAACGGCTTTATCACTGTTAATGAAGAAAAAATGTCTAAATCCTTAGGTAACTTCTTCATGGTTTGCGATATTCTGGAACATTATGAACCTGAAACCCTGCGTTTCTTCATTGTTTCTACTCATTATCGTAGCCCCTTAGACTTTAGTGATGCTCGTTTAACAGAAGCTGATAAAGGTTTGGCTCGTCTGCGCGCTGCTAAAGAGACCATGGAAGAACTGGGTAACATGATTAGTGCAGGTCCTACTCCTTATAGCATGGCGTTACGTCAAAAGGTTGCTAAAGCTCGTGAAGATTTCATGGAAGCTATGCGCGACGACTTCAATACTGCTTTAGCTATCAGTTACATGTTCGCTATTGCTAAAGAAGTACAAAGCTATAAGAAAGCTTTGGCTAAGGACGGTAGCAAACCTGATGGTAAGCTGGTTGCTATGTACAAGGATATCTTTGCAGAAATGTGCTCCATTATTGGTGTATTGGAAAACACTGCTGTTAAGGAAGAAGAAGCTGCTACACCGGTTGCTGATGATAGCAAAACTGGTGCTTTAGTAGAAATGATTATCAAACTGCGTGCAGAAGCAAAAGCTAACAAGGATTATGCAACTGCAGATAAGCTGCGCAATCAATTGCTGGAAATGGGTATCACCTTGGTGGATACCAAAGAAGGCGTTAAGTGGAGCATTAACTAATGAAGTTTGATCATTATAGAATGTTGAAGGAGCATGCCCTGGCCATGTGTGTGGAGGATGGGGCTGCTCTGCCACCTACTAAGCAAATTCATCCTATAGTTTTGGCTTACGTTGGAGATATCGTTTTCTCAATGTACACTCGTTTGCGTCTTGTACCTACGTCTAACAAGGTTCAGGTGCTGCACGATATTGATGCTAAAATGGTATCTGCTGTTATGCAGGCAAAGGCTATGGTTATGTTAGAGCAAGAGCTGGATGAAGAAGAGCTGCAAGTGTATCATCGAGGTCGTAACGCTAAGTCTACCGTGCCTAAAAGTGCCTCCGTTGCACAATACCGTATGGCTACTGGCTTTGAAGCGCTTTTAGGATTCTTGTTTTTAGAGAATCACGAGGAGCGTTTGGAATATGTTCTGGATAAAAGCTTTGGTATTATTGCTCAAGAACTTCAAGAAGCTTTTGTTAAAACAAAATAAATTATGCTATGACATATATTTGTCATAGGTCTTTGTTAATATGTATATATAAGGAGGTGCGGTATGGCTATTAGTGTAGAATTAATCGCTTACTCCCAATTGGCTCCCGCAAAAAATATGGATGCCGACTCCATGGTAGAAAAGGTTAATGCTAGTGCTGCAAATCTTTGCTATAACGCTATTGGCGCTAAAGATATTTTGGCAGATATGACCAATGAAAATGCACAACGATTAACCAAAATGATGATTGCTACTGGGCATCATTCCACTATTGAGCATGTTAGCTTTACTTTTGCTATTGAAGGTATTTCCCGTGCTTGTACCCATCAATTGGTGCGTCACCGTATTGCGTCCTACTCTCAACAAAGTCAACGTTACGTAAAGGCGAAGGATTTTATCAGCAGTGCTATTAAACCTAAAACCATTGCTAATAATGCTGAGGCCAATGCAAAGTTTGATGCTTTGATGCAACAAATTGCTACTTGTTATAACGAATTGACTGAATTAGGTGTTCCTGCAGAGGATGCACGTTTTGTGTTGCCAAATGCTGCCGAAACCAAAATTGTTGTCACTATGAATGCTCGCAGTTTGCTTCATTTCTTTGAAGAACGCTGTTGCAATCGTGCACAATGGGAAATTCGCGAAATGGCTAATTTGATGCTTAAGGAAGTTCGTAAGGTTGCGCCTACACTGTTTGCGTGTGCAGGTCCTACCTGTGAGGTGGGCCGTTTCTGTCGTGAAGGTAAGCGTAGCTGTGGTAAGTTGGAAGGCTTACTGAAGGCTGATGCTCTTAAGGCAGAGGCGAACAAAAAATAAACTCTTTTGAGGTAATTATGGAAAATCATGATATTATTGCCGGACGTAATGCCGTAATGGAGGCTTTACGAAGTCAGCGTTCTATAAACAAAATATTGGTTCAGGATGGTGCTAAAGGCGGTAGTATGAGTGAAATTATAGCTTTAGCTAAAGAACGCAGTCTGAATCTAGAATTTGTGAAGGGTGAAAAACTGGATAAGCTTGTTCCTGGTATTCGTCATCAGGGCGTTGTTGCCATGGTTGCGCCTATTGCTTTTCAAACTATGGAGGATGTCTTTGCTAAAGCTGCTGCTAAGAATGAAGACCCTTTCATCATTTTATTGGATGAGTTACAGGATCCACAAAATGTTGGTGCCTTGATTCGTACTGCTGATGCGGCAGGTGTTCATGGTATCATGATGCCTAAGCGTCGTAGTTGTCCTTTAAATGCTGTTGTAGCTAAAATTTCTGCTGGTGCAGTGGAATACGTTCCTGTAGTGCAAATTGGTAATATTGCCCAAACCATCGAAGAGCTGCAAAAACGTGGCTGTTGGGTTGTTGGTGCTGATATGGATGGAGCTACCTATTACGAAGCCAATCTAAAAGGCCCATTAGTACTTGTTATTGGCGCTGAAGGTAAAGGATTAGGTCGCTTGGTAAAACAAAAATGTGATGCCATTGTCAGCATTCCTATGGTAGGCGGGGTATCTTCTCTAAATGCTTCCAATGCTGGTGCTATCCTTATGTATGAAGCTGTTCGTCAGCGTCGAAGCAGATAAGATTATGGGCGAATACTTGATTGTTGATGGCTATAATGTTATTAATAGTTGGAAGGAATATGCCCAACTGCGCAGAGAAAGTTATGAGCATTGCCGTGAAAAACTCATAGGTAGTATTGCTGAATATGTAGCCTTTAAGGGGATGCATGGTATAGTGGTATTTGATGCTATGGAGGTTAGCGGTCCGGCAGCTGTGGAAATATTGCATGGCATTGAGGTGGTTTATTCTGGAGAGGATGAAACTGCTGATTCTTGGATTGAAAGGCGAGCGTACGACTTAGGCAAACAAAAGGCTAAGGTCTTTGTAGTTACTAGCGATTATGCTGAGCAGATTAATGTAATGGGTGCTGGTGCCTATCGTATTTCATCTAGAGAGTTCCATGAAGATTTTGTTAAGGCTAAGAAGGAAATAGCAGCAAGACTAAAAATACCAAATAGAGCACTAAATCGTAACGAATTAGGTGGTCGTGTTCAAGGTGAAGTGCTAGCTTATTTAGAAAAGCTACGCCGTTTATAAGCTTATAGATTATGTTTTAAATGTAGGGATATACCCGTATTAAATGGAGGAAATTTATGACTACAGAGATGCCTAACGATTCTTACGAAGTCTTTGAAACAATGACTGATGAAGATATCGTTGCCGAAGCACAGCAAAATAATAATGAGCTGGCCCAGGACTATTTGTTGCATAAATATAAAAATTTTGTTAGAGCTAAGGCTCGTAGTTATTTTTTGATAGGCGCTGAGCGAGAGGATATTATTCAGGAAGGCATGATAGGTCTTTATAAAGCTATTCGCGATTTCAAGAATGATAAACAAGCCTCCTTCCGTGCTTTTGCAGAGCTTTGCGTTACTAGACAAATTATAACTGCAATAAAAACTGCTACCAGACAGAAGCATATTCCTCTTAATTCTTATGTATCCTTAAATAAACCTATTTATGAGGAGGATTCTGATCGTACGTTATTAGATGTGATTAGCGGAATCAAGGTTTCTAATCCTGAGGATATGGTGATCAGCCGTGAGGAATTTGATGATATTGAAAGTAAAATGAATGAAATCTTAAGTGATTTAGAATGGCAGGTATTGATGAGCTATTTAGATGGTAAGTCTTATCAAGAGATTGCAGCTGAACTAAATCGCCATGTAAAATCTATAGACAATGCTTTACAACGCGTAAAGCGTAAGCTTGAAAAATATGTAGTAGGTGCTGGTGAAATTACTGATCTACGCACAGTTTATAATGGGTTAATGAGCATTGATCCAGAGGAGCGTTTTCAAGGAAAAGCTAAGAAATAGTTCATTAATGTAAAAACTTAACAATAAAAGCCACATTAAGTAAAAAATTATATTATTGAAAAAAAATAAAGGGTTTTGGAAAGTTTCAGCGAATATATGAAACATAAAATCTCGTAATATAATGCACGTATAATGCACATAATACACGACGGTGTTTAGGAGGAATATTATTATGAGCCAAGTAGATGAATTATTGAAGGTTGTTGAAGAAGCACAAGCAGATAAAGGTAATGTAGTTATCGTTACCGGTAAGCCTGGTAGTGGTAAGAGTAAAGTTCTGCGTGAAGCTGCTGAAATTAAGAAATGGACCTATGTTGACTGTCGTATGCTGATTAGTGAAGATTTCTTAAAGATTCAAGCTAGCGACAGAGGTTTATATGCACCGGATATGTTCGCAGAAATCTTAGAAAGCTATAATGCTGATGTTATTATCCTGGATCGTCTGCAAACTTTGTTCGTTCCCGTATTCCACATCAATGTTGATAGCTTAATGCGCAAATTAAGCAAAAAATTCACTATTATCAGTGCATGGCCTGGTTATCAAGCAAATGGCAACCTGTGCTATGATAAATTTGATGGTACCGAAGCTATTCGTATTAGCCCTGACGGATTCAAAATTTTCAACGTAGATTAATTTTAAATTTTAAAAGCCTACTTTTAAGTAGGCTTTTATTGTATGTGGAGGTAACTATGCCTAAGAAAAAACGTCGTTTTGCGGTTTTAACTGGTGGTGGCGATTGTCCAGGGTTGAACGCTGTTATAGCAGCGGTTGTAAAAACCTTTTTAAATAATGGCTGTGAGGTTTATGGTGTGCTTAATGGCTTTAATGGCCTAGTAATGGATAGAGTTAAAAAGATGGATTATGCTAGTGTATCTGGCATTTTGTATCGAGGAGGCACTATTCTTGGTACAACAAATAGGGATAATCCCTTTAAGTTTGCTGAAGAAGTAAATGGAGAAATTGTTTATAGTGACAAACGTGATCAGGTAGTTGCTAACCTAAAAAAATACGGTATTGAAGCATTAGTCGTTATTGGTGGCGATGGCAGCATGAACATTGGTGCTCAGCTTGCACGTGAATGCGGCATTAAAGTTGTAGGTTGCCCCAAGACTATTGATAATGACTTGGCGTGTACAGAACGTACCTTCGGTTTCGATACTGCTGTTGCTATGGCTAGTGAGGCTGTAGATAGATTACACAGTACTGCTGAATCTCATCACAGAGTTATGGCTTTAGAGGTTATGGGTCGTTATGCTGGATGGATTGCTTTACATGCAGGTATTGCAGGGGGAGCAGATATTATTCTGTTACCAGAAATTCCTTATACTATGGAATCCATTCTTGCTAAAATTGAGCAACGGAGAGCATTGGGAAAAGAGTTCAGTATTATTGTTGTTGCTGAAGGTGCTAAGCCAGTGGGCGGTGAAATGACTGTTGCACGTATGGTAAAGGGTAGCTTTGAACCTGTACGTTTAGGTGGCGTAGGTGAAAAGCTTGTACGCGAAATTGAAGCAGCAACTGGTATTGAATCCCGTTGTACTGTATTAGGTTATCTACAACGTGGTGGTTCACCTACTGCTTTCGATAGAGTATTATGCACTCGTTATGGTGTAGCTGCTGCTGAAGCTTGTTTGCGTGGTGAAGGTAATGTTATTGCAGCCTTAAGTGGCGATAAAATTATCATGGTTGATATTCAGCTGGCTGCAGCAAAAGCTCGCGAGGTTCCTGTAGACAGTGAAATTATTCGTACTGGTCGTCAAATTGGCATTTGCTTTGGTGATTGATTTGAATTTTACAAAGGGCGGCGATTTTGCCGCCTTTTATTATTTTTGTGTTGCATTATACGTATAATAAGAGTATAATAATAAAGCTTGTCGAAAGTAATACTTTTATGAAAGGGTTAGACTAGTGGATCAGAATCTTATTGCTGTTATAGTTGGTATAGTTGAAGGCTTAACCGAATTTTTGCCAGTTTCATCAACAGGCCATATGATTATTGTTGGTCATTTACTTGGCTTTGATGATAATGTAGCTGATGTTTTTGACGTTTTTGTACAATTGGGTGCAATCCTTTCAGTTATTTTTATTTATAAAGAGCGTTTTGCTCGTTTCTTTACAAAGGATGGCTGGAATATTGATAGAGGTCTCAGTACCTGGCATGTAGCTGCAGGCATCGTTCCCGTTATGGCGGTTGCTTTCTTTCTGCATAAATATATTAAAATGTATTTATTCAATCCTTTTACCGTTGCTATCGGATTAGCTCTTGGTGGTTTGCTGTTAATTTATGCAGAGCATAAAACAAAGGATAAACAGGATGAGTTGTGTCATGACATAGATAAGATGACTCTTTCTCAGGCCACTTGGGTTGGCATCTATCAATTTTTATCCTTATGGCCAGGCTTCTCTAGAAGTGGTAGTACCATTGCAGGCGGTCTTTTAGTAGGTCTAAGCCGCGAAGTTGCAGCTAGCTACACCTTTTTAATTGCTGTACCTTTGATGTTTGTAGCTTGTATCTACGACTTATTAAAGAATCTCAATCATTTACATGCAGGGGATTTCCAAATTCTAGCTATTGGCTTTGTAGTTTCTTTTGTTGTAGCTTATTGGTCAGTACTGTGGTTTTTAAAGTTCCTGCATAAGTATAATTTGAGTAGCTTTGGCTATTACCGTTTAGTCGTAGCTGCTTTTACCATGTGGTATTTTTACCTGTAAACGGTAACAGGAAAAACTTATTGACAAATACCTTAGAATATTGTAAAATATCTTTGTTATAGATGCTAGGCTAGCTCAATTGGCAGAGCAGCTGATTTGTAATC
>JAKSOK010000008.1 GCA_024405615.1 Phascolarctobacterium sp. | reverse complement strand
GTAATGATGAAATACGTTGCTCCTATTATGCTGTTTATTTTGTTGTTACAATCTACAGGTGCTATGCCAAAATTCTAGTATATAAAAAAGAGGGATTAAGAAAATTTTTCTTAATCCCTCTTGACTTTTTTTTAGACAAGTGCTACAATAATCAAGTAACTTGTTACACAACAATTGCAAACGCGGTAGTGGCGGAACGGCAGACGCGCTAGCCTCAGGAGCTAGTGGGGGCAACCCCGTGGAGGTTCAAATCCTCTCTACCGCACCAAAAATTCGACTTGCTTGGCAAGTCTTTTTTTATGCTCAAAATCAATTAAGCTTGCTATTTTAGGAATATTTTATTATACTATATTATAGTTTTGTCATGGGAGGTTAGAATAATGGATTGGACAAAATTGCCACAAAAAATGCTTGTTTGCGAGGTAGGTCCTCGTGATGGTTTACAAAGTGAAAAACAACATTTAACTATAGATCAAAAGCTAGAATTAATTAATTTAGCAGTTGCTGCAGGCTGTAAGGTTGTTGAGGTAGGATCCTTTGTTAGTCCTAAAGCGATTCCACAAATGGCTGATACTGATGAATTATGTAAGCTTTTACCCCAAGTTGAGGGTGTTGAATATAGAGGTTTGATTTTCAATCTTAAAGGATTGAAGCGTGCTGAAGCAGCAGGCTTGAAGAAATGCCAATTGACAGTTTCTGCTAGTAAGGGTCATTGCTTAGCTAATATGAATAAAACCCCTGAAGAAGCGGTTGCAAGTTTTGCTGAGTGCGTAGAATATGCTAATGAACATGGAATTGCTTTGTGCGCTGCAATGGCAACAAGCTTTGGCTGTCCTATAGATGGTCATGTTCCCTTTGAACAAGTTGTTTCTGTTGCTAAATGCCTTAGCGAAATGGGCATTAAGGAAATTACTTTAGCAGATACTACCGGTATGGCAAATCCACGTCAAGTATATCAATATATGGTGGATATTCAAAAACTGATTCCGGATGCTGATTTTGGTTTACATTTCCATAACACTCGTGGTTTAGGTTTAGCAAATGTCATGGCGGGCTTAGAAGCAGGTATTGTTCGCTTTGATGCAAGCTATGCTGGAACTGGTGGTTGTCCGTTTGCTCCTGGTGCTTCAGGGAATATTGCAACTGAAGATTTAATCAATATGTGCAATGAGACTGGTATTGAAACCGGTATTGATATTGATAAATATCTTGAACTTGGTCGCAAGGTAGAGGAATATGTCGGCGGTAAGCGTTCTAGTGCTCTTTTACGTGCAGGAAAGTGCAGCGATATTGTTGCTAAAAATAAGAAATAAGATAAAGCTCCTACTAAAAAGTAGGAGCTTTTTTATATTTAAAAAAGCCCCCATCATGACTGATGGAGGCTATAAATGTTAAATTAAATGATACCTTTAGCTTGTAATTCAGCAATTTTCTCTTCGGTCATGCCAAGAATACCTTCATAGATATCTTTATTATGTTGACCTAACAGAGGAGCGGGAACAGTGGGGTCTGTGGGATGATTAGTAAATCTTAACGCACTATTAGTCATGCGCAGGTGACCCATTTCTGGATGTTCACAATAGGGGAACATATTACGATCACCACAAATATGAGGATCGGCAACCAAACGGTCAATGGTATTAATAGGACAACCAGGAATACCATGTTGATCAAGCATTGTTGCAACTTCATCCATAGTGTAGTTGATGGTCCATTTTTCGATTTCTTCCTTCATAGCAGCGTGATTTGCAACACGATCAACTACATGTACGAAACGAGGGTCAACTTTAAGGTCGGGGCGCTCCATTAAATCGCAGAGCAGACCGTAGAGCTTATCATTGCCAGCACCGATAATAACATCAGTGGTTTTGGTTTTGAAGGAATCGTAAGGATAAGTGGATTCATAACGGTTGCCGATACGTTCAGGAATACGACCGGTGGTGAGATAAATCATATTGATATTTTGCATAGAGGAAACAACGGAGTCTACCAGGGAAATATCAACTTTTTCACCCATACCGCTAGATTTTGCTTTAACAACAGCTGCCAATACACCAACTGCTAGGTTAAGGCCACCTAGTACGTCACCCATGGGAGTGCCAGTACGGGTGGGAGCTCCACCAGGCCAACCAGAAGTACTCATTAGACCACCCATTGCTTGGCCGACAATATCATAGCCAGGGCGTTTAGAATAAGGGCCAGTATGACCAAAGCCAGATACTGCGCCATACACAAGTTTAGGATTAACTTCTTTCAATACATCATAACCTAAACCAAGCTTTTCCATAGTACCAGGACGATAGTTTTCGATTAACACATCAGCCTTTTTTACTAATTCCTTGAAGATTTCTTTGCCTTCAGGTGCTTTTAAGTTTAAAGTAATGCCAATTTTACCACGGTTGAAGTTTGCAAAATACACACTTTGCTTATTAACGAAAGGACCCATAGCACGGCTATCATCACCAACATTGGGCATTTCTACCTTATATACAGTTGCACCCATATCCGCTAAAAGCATGCCTGCAAAAGGACCTGCTAAAACACGGGTAAGGTCTAATACAACTAAACCATCTAATAAACCATTAGCCATATTTTTATCTCCCTTATCTTAAATAACTTGTTTTGCTTTGTAACGAGCATACATAATAGTTTATCACAAATGTCTCGTTTTGGCAAAGTAAAGTTGAATATAATTTAACTTTTGTTTACAATATTTGACTTTCTGCTATAAGCTTTTCTGCATATTTGCCTAAATACCAGCGCATTACGGAGAAGAAAGGTAGACTTTTGTTCTCGTAGGGAATAAGAAACATTTGAGCCATCTCATTGAGAATCTCATCAAGATTGCGTCCTAAGGCCTGCTCTTCGACTAATCTTTCATCAAGCTTATCTATAACTGCTTTGCGCATACGCATAAGTCTAGGGGCATTAAGATTAAGCTCTTTGATAGTATTGTCTGCTCGTTCTATCAAACTTGGAGGACAAGTTTTCTCATCTACCATCATTTTTCCAGAATTTTCGGCGTAGCAAAATAGGCGTGTACGTTTAGGAATCTTTAAAGGGTCCAAAATGCCAGTAGTAATAGTTTTATCAGATTTGGGTACATCACAGGATCTATCACTGCTAAGTTTTGAATAACGCCTTTTGGCATCTACGACCTTGGCTTGACTTGCACCATGACAAACTCCTAGCATATTCCACCAATCCAAGTGATAGTTATGAGAATTTTCCCCTGTACTGCTTTTAGGGATATAGTGCTCAACACGAAAATCGTCAATGGTATTGGGAGCATCAACCTCTTGGTCGGCAAATTTAATATCTATTTCACAATAGGCACAAATATAGTGTTGGTCTTCTAGAAGCGCCTGTTTAATTTCCCGATAGGCTTCTCTGTCATAGCGATGAAATCTATCCCAGGTTTCGTTAGGAAAACGTTCACGATAGCGCTTTAGACGGTAGGGTTCTTCTGCACGTTTATAAATACGCTTCATGCTCTATTTCTCCTAAATTGACGCATACGAATATCTAAATCAGCTTTTAAAAGTAATGGCTCGCGACCTTTGGCCCATTGGTCTAATTCCTTGCGTAAAGTAAGTGCTTCTTCTGTATCCCATTTATCTTGGCTTACAAGCTCTAAATATTTGTCTAACTTTTTGACAATAGCTAATGAGTGAGGTCTTGTATTAACATTTTGAATATCTTGAAGTAGTTGACTGCTTTCTGCTCCTAGAGAAAAATCTGTATTGAAGACACCTTCAAACTTAGAACTCCAAACTAAAATACGAATATCTTCTGGAGGTACGGTGCTGAGAACTTGTGGACTGTGAGTTGTAACTATAAATTGCACGTTAGGAAAGGTTTCTCTAAGATCATTAAGAATAAATTGCTGCCAGAGTGGGTGTAAGTGCATATCTATTTCATCAATGAAAACAACACCAGGAGTCTCTTTGATTACTCTATCTCCAAGATGAAAATTTAATCTAACCATACGATAGGATATATCCATAGCCATACTGATAATAGTACGGACACCATCACTTAAATCACTAACAAGCTGTTCGCCAAAGTCTTTATGGTTGATTACCAGAGATTTTAAGGTGTTGCTGAAATAAATGCCGTTAAGTCCTGTGCTTTTTAAACAGGAATCAACTGCTTTGAGCACTGCATACTTTATCATTCGATAAACAATAGCTTTTTCTTGAGAAATATGTTCAAACCATTTACTAAAAGTATTAAAGGAAGAGGATGGTTGCAGGCATTCTTCGTAGCCGACAGTTCTGTTCAAAAGAGATTTATGCTTTTCCTGTAACAATTCACTATCTTTCCATAGTCTAGATGTTCCATAATAGGATAGAACAGGTAAAGTTTTATCATTGCTATCAGCTAAAAGAACACCTAAATTGCTGATTGTGTCTTCAACTATATGCTCGCCATTTTCATCGTAGGATTTACGGCAATACAGACTATTTCCATTAGAATCTCCAACTTCTAAATAGATTTCTACAGGAAGGTGAGTATCCATGCCAATTAAATGGTTTTCTGCGTCGTGTATGGGAGTACGTCTAACATCTTTTTGTGTAATGTGTGCTCCCTTTTGCTGGAAGGTGGTTAAATAAGGTTCAAGACAGATTGCAATACCGTCAAAAATTGCTGTCTTGCCACGACCGTTTTCTCCCACAATAACAGTTAAATCTTTTTCAAAATCTATATCTAAGTTTTCATAACAACGAAAGTTTTTTAATTGGAGCTTTTTTATGTACATAATTTACCTCCTAGCAAATCAATAAATATACTTATGCATATAAGTTACACAATTTTCTTGTAAATCCTGCTCATATCAATAAAACTTCGAACTAGAATTTTGAAAGAAAGTAGTGTATAATTAATAAACATTATAATAGATAATGAGGTTGGTTATGAATATTTTTGTTTTATTAATTATAGCAATGTCCATAATTGTATTTATGTTAAGAAAACATGTGCAAGTAGGTCCTGCCATGATAGTTGGTGGTTTATTTCTTTGGGCAATGCGTTCTTTAGATGTGGGAATCTTAGGGCAAGCATTAATGGAAACCTTGCAAAAAGGAAGAACCTATGATTTAATTGCGGCTTTAGCTTTAGTAATGTGTCTAGAAATTGAATTGCGTACTAGTGGAACCTTATCAGGTATGGTTTATGCATTGCAACGTTTGTTTTCCAGTGCCAAGATTATCTTAGCTATTATGCCAGCTTTTCTCGGACTATTACCTTCGTTAGGTGGTGCACGCTTTTCTGCTCCTATAGTAGAAGAAGCTAGCAAGGGTTTAGGTTTAGATGAGGATCACAAGGCGGCCATCAATTTCTGGTTTAGACATCCCTTTGAGTTTTCTAATCCTATTATTGCAGGCATGATTATGGCTTGTAGTATTGCGCAAGTTTCCTATGGTGACTTTGTCGTACATACTTTTTGGATGAGTGCTGTGTGCATTATAGTTGGCTGGATTGTTTTGATTCGCCCTATTAAAGCTGACTTGACTTTAAATGTTGATGAAAATGAAGATAAAAAATATTTAGATATAGTTTTATCTTTGTCTCCCATATTTATTACTTTTATTTTAGTTGTGTTATTTAAATTAAATGCCTCTGTGGCAATGGGCATAACAACCTTTGTACTTTTTATTATTTTAAAGATTATGGGCAGAACCGTTTCTCTTAAAGAAGTTATTATGGGTGCATTCGATAAGAAAATGTTCACCAATGTTATTTGTATTCTTTATTTTATTCAACTTTTAACGGATACAAATGTTTTGATGGAAACTGTTGAGGCTTTCAGAAATGCACCATTACCAATACCTGTTATTGTTGCAGGCGTTTCTTTGGTAATTGGTGTACTTACAGGTATGTCCCAGGCTCATGTTTCAATTATTATGCCTATTGTGGCTGCTATTGCGCCTGGTAATTTGAATTTGGCTGCAGTTGCCATGATTTTTGGTGTAGCTGGACAAATGCTTACCCCTACGCATATGTGTCTCATTGTTACTTTAGATTTCTTTAATGCGAATATATTTAAAACCTTAAAACCTATTTTATTTATAGAATGTATCGTTTTAACTATATTTAGTGGTGTGATGTATGTAATTTGGTAAGAGGTAATGATGCAAACTGATATTGGTAAAATGTTAATCTATTTAGGTATATTGATGGTCATTGTTGGCGTTGTCATACACTTTGGTGGTAAATTTCTGCCTTTAGGTAGACTGCCAGGGGATATTCATTATGAAAGTGGCAATACCTCTTTTCATTTTCCAATTGTGACCTGTATTATTGTTAGTATTGTATTAAATATAATCCTTAGAATTTTTAAGTAGAAACGAAGATAATATTGTCGCATATAATTGTGTGCCAGTCTTATTAATTGTTTTCTTTAGATGGTTTATATGCTATACTAGTAAAGTAAGTCAGTATTTTTGCTGGCTGAATAAATTTATCCTGTTTATGCCATATTCGGTAGAGAATCAGAAGGGCATGGATATAATAATTATTTGGAGGAACTAAACATGAAAAAACACTTTGCTATGGCAGGTCTACTCTTAGGCAGTCTGCTTTTTGTTAACACTGCAGGAGCTACCAACATTGAAACCCCCAACAATGCAACTCTGGAAAGCCCTGAAATCGTGGTTATGCTCCCTGGCGTAAACAATGATAATGGCTTCATGGAAGCAGGCTATCGTGGTTATAAGAGTATTGCCAAGGACGTAACTCAAAACGTAAAATGCGTTTATAATATTTCTGCTACCTCTAATCGTGGTGCTTTAACTGATGCTTTGAAGGAAATTGTTGCGCACAATCCGAAATTAGTTATTGCTCACGGTGGTCAATGTAATGCTCCTGTAGCTGAAGTAAGCAAGGATCATCCTGAAATTAAATTCGTAGTAATTCAAGGTAATGTTAAGAGCGCTAACACCTCTAGTTATAAGGTTGACCAAGAAAAATCTGCTTTCCTTGCAGGTGCTTTAGCAGGCTATATGACCAAAACCAATAAGGTAGGTCATTTGTCTGGTGCTTGGCCTCGTCCTGGTCAACAAGCTCGTGCAGCTTTCTATGACGGCTTGATGAAAGCTAATCCCAAGGCTGAATTCTACTCTCATTTCTCTGGTAATCTGGACAGCAACGAAATTAATGCTAAGGCTGCCGAAGGTGAAATGGAAGCAGGCGTAGACGTTATTTATACCATGCTGAACGGCGGTCGTTTCGGCGTTAACGATGCTATTGCTAAGACTAAAGGTAAGGTTAAGGAAATCGGTAACGTAATCGATTGGACCACTGTTTCTCCTATTTTCATCGGTTCTGCAGTAGCGGATTCTAGCGTTGCTATCTACAATGCAGCTAAGGATTATAAGGCTGGCGTTCTGGAACCTAACACCATTAAGGTTGTAGGCTTAGAAAACGAAGAGGTTGTTCGTCTGTCCATGAGCAAGAAGGTTCCTAAGAAGATTGTTAAGAAAATTGATGCTTTGAAGGCTGACGTTTTAAATGGTAAGGTAAAGGTTAATACCACTTACACTGGATTGGAATTCGATCCTGCTACCAAACAATTTGTAGATCAAGATGCTAAAAACCATCGTAACAAAAAATAAGTCACTAGTTCTTTTTCCAGCAGGTAAAGCCTGGAGACGGTTTTGTGCCGTCTATTCTAGCTGACAGATTTGCTGAACGAACTCAATAAAACAAAATCCCACACGGACCAAAATCTGTGTGGGATTATTTTTATGCATATTTTAATTGTTTAACTTTTTTAACTTGTTTTCTTTACGTCGTTTTTGAAAAAAGCGTCTCATGACATTGGCACAGTCTTCTTCTAAGACTCCACTTCTAACCTCAGCACAATGATTAAGATTAGGGTTAGTAATAATGTTAAATATAGATTCGGCGCCACCAGCTTTCACATCAGGGCAACCATAAACGACTTTATCAATGCGACTGTTTACTATGCCACCACTACACATAGGGCAGGGTTCAACGGTAACATACAAGGAACAACCGCTTAAACGCCAACGCCCGAGTTTAGAGCAAGCCTCACGAATAACAAGTATTTCTGCATGGGCGGTTGCGTCATTGTTGGTTTCTCGTAAATTATGTGCAGCGGCGATTACTTCTCCATTATGAACAAGAACTGCACCGATAGGAATTTCTCCTATTTCTGCTGCTTGTTCCGCCTGTTCTATTGCAAGCCGCATATATTCTTCATCAGTCATTACAAAAACTCCTTAATTAACCTTCCGCAGCTTCCATTAACAATTCCCATTTTTCCATAAGCTCAGCAATTTTGGTTTCGTAGGCTAAATGTTCAGCTGCCATAGCTTCACTTTTTTCTGGGCTAGCATGGTTGGCAGGATCGTTCATTTGCATTTCTAAAACCTTCATCATAGCTTCCTGCTCACGTATGGAAAGTTCAACCTTGGGCAGAAGCTTTTGGGCTTCTTCTGGAGAATAACGAGATTTAGAACTGTTTGGATCAGTGACTTTTTTAGAAATATTATTTTGCTGCGCTTGTGCTTGTTTTTTTGCTTGTTGTTCAGCGTAAAGACGAGCTTTTTCTTCTTCTGCAGCTTTAGCAGCTAAAGCATCGGCTTGTTTTTTGCGCTCTTCAAGGTAGAAATCATAATTGCCCTTATAGTCTTTGATTTCTAAATCTTCAATTTCCCAAATACGGGTAGCAACCTCGTTGACAAAATAACGGTCATGGCTAACTACTAAAACTGTTCCGTTAAAGGATTCTAGAGCTACTTCTACTGTTTCACGGGCCATAATGTCAAGATGGTTAGTAGGTTCGTCGAGAACAAGACAGTTTGCACCGTCTAAAACTAGCTTTAGTAAAACAAGACGTGCTTTTTGACCACCACTAAGAGTTCCTATTTCCTTGAAAACATCATCACCGTGGAACATCATTCCACCGAGCATGGAACGGGTATATTCTTCTGTAAAGCCATATTCTATGACAAAATTTTCTAAGAGAGTTTGTTTAGGGTCAAGGCGTTCATAGCTTTGGGAGAAATAACCAATTTGGACACGATTACCAATTTTGGCACGACCTTTAAGTGGTTGTAGTTCTCCTAAAAGGGTACGCAGCATGGTAGTTTTACCAGTGCCATTAGCACCTAAAAGGGCAACTTTTTCGCCGCGTCTAAGAGTAAGATTGATGCCTTTAGCAAGAAGATTATCTTTGTAGCCAATTGATAAATCTTCCATGATAAGCACACGGTCAGCACATTCTGTAGCTGAGGGTAGTCTTAATTCAAATTCTTCGTTATGAACAGGGGCATCGAGTCGTTCTAAACGATTTAATTGACTTTGACGACCACGTGCCATTTTGCTTTTTATACCAGCCTTAAAGCGTCGAATATAATCTTCTGTTTTGCGAATATATTCCTGTTGGGCGTTATAGGCTGCTTCTAGGGTTTGGGTTTGGATAGCTTTTTGGTCTAAGTACTTGGAATAATTTCCTTTAAAGGATTGCAGGCGTCCGCCCTCCATTTCGATAATACGTGTAGCGACGTTATCTAGAAAAGCACGGTCATGGCTGACAACAAGCAATCCACCTTTAAACTCTTTAAGATATTCTTCTAACCATTGGGTCATATAAATATCAAGATGGTTAGTAGGTTCGTCTAAAATGAGAAAATCGGGATTACGCACCAATGCGCAGACTAACATTAAGCGTGTTTTTTGACCACCACTTAAGGTGCTAGCATCTTGGTCCCACCATTTTTCCGTATAGCCTAAGCCAATTAGAACACGCTTCATGCGATTTTCATAGTTGTAACCATCTAAATATTCATAGCGCTTTTGTACACGACCATATTCTTCTAAACATTCTTCTAGAGCTTCTTCATCGGTTAAAGTTTCGCTTTTAGTTTCTAAAGCTTCCAATTTAGCTCGAATATCCAAAATTTCTGGACAACTATTGTAGGTGAATTCCCAGATGGTACCTTGGATGTTAGTGAAGCCTTGTTGAACGTAGCCTATGCTGATGCCGGGTTCAAATTTTATGGAACCAGTATCAATATATCCAGGTTCTAATAAACAGCGCAGTAAAGTAGTTTTACCGCTACCATTAACGCCAACTAGACCGAGGTGTTCACCCTTATCACACATAAAACTAACATCCTTGAAAATCTCGTGAATTCCAAAGGCTTTTGCTATTTTATCAACAACTAACTGCATGTTTTACCTCATTAAAAATTACTATATCATATAGTTTATAATTATAAGACATTTTGGAGGCTAGGTCAAATTTTACAGATAATAAAAAACGATTGCCTTATTAATAGGCAATCGCTTTAATTTTATTTACTTTGTCGGGGGGAGTAGTTTGAATTCGATGTCGGCTGGGTTAATAACCATAGCAACATCTTTAGCGATTTCTTCTGGAGAAATTTGCATCTTATCTTTAATCCACCATTGCATTGCACCAATTAAAGTAAATGCTAAATGATTCTTGAAGAAATCTAAAGGAACAGAAATAGTTTCTTTGTTTACCAAGCTAATGACTAAACGCTGTTCCAGATATTCTTTGAAGAATTTAGTGAACAGTTTGCCATCATCATGAGTTATGATTCCCATATAATATTGGCGTTTATCACGGAAATGATAAAAAATATGAGCAATCTTAAATTCTAAAGTAGCAGGCTTTTGAGAATAATCATGGGTTTGGCAGACATTAACATGATCTGCAAAAACGTGATCGAAAAGATCAAAGCACATAGATTGAGCTAAGTCTTCTTTTGTTTCGAAATGAGCATAAAAAGTACTGCGGCCGATTTCCGCTGCATCTATGATATCTTTAACAAAGATTTTTTCATAAGGTTCTTTCTTCATTAACTCTACCATAGCTTGGTAAATAGCTCTACGAGTTTTAGTTTGTCTTTTATCCATATGAACACCTTTACCTTAAGATATATTTTGACTATATGTATATTATACTACATAATTTAAATATTGTCTCGTATTAATTTTGCTTTTTGTTCAATAACTAAAAAATAAATTTATTTGTTATTATAAAGTGGAAGACATAATGTGAAAAAGATGAGAGGGGTAAACCCACGTGCCATGAAATGGCATCAACTGAATTAGAATAAAAAATTGAAAAAAGACATAAAAATGGCGGAGATGGTGGGATTCGAACCCACGTGTCGCGTGAACGACAAACTGATTTCGAGTCAGCCTCGTTATGACCACTTCGATACATCTCCGCAATAAGAACATTATACAACTAATAAAAAAAATAGGCAACAAGCTTTAGAACATTGTATGTTAATTAATTGCCATGAGTTCCTTCAACAATTTCTATTCCCAAAGCCTGTAAACGTTGTGCGATATAAGCAATATTAGGACATAATACTTTCTCGCCGTTTTCATCAGCTTTTTTTGTACAGCAACTAAGATGCACAACACTGATATTATTTTTTGCCATGCGAGCAATTTTTGTTTCAATACCAGCTTGGTTTTGGAGAACATCTCCACAGCAGCCGTTGCAGGTCCACATTGCGGCTAATTGAACTTCTTCCCCTTCGTAGCGCTTAAAAGCTTTCTCTTTATCGTTAAAAGCAGTAAAGCAACCTGTTGCAGCACAGGAAGCAGAGGTTTTTAGACATCTAAGAATCGCAATCTTTTTCATAAAAGTATCCTCCTATATAAACTTCTTTCTATATTATATACTATATAGTTTTATGTTGCAATAAAGGTGCGTAGTTTTTGCAAATATATCATTGCCTACTATAATAGTATGAAAAACGTACAATTAACTTGTAAATAGTTCTTGAAACTGATATAATTGACAAAGATATTTAAAATTAGGGAGCATTGTATGGATTCTATAAAAATTATTGATATTCTAAATGAAGATAAAGTTGGTATTTCCTGTGAGCTTTTTCCACCTAAGGTTGGTTCGGAACTTGGAAATGCTTTAAATATTGTTGATGAAATTGCTAAAGTTAAGCCGTCTTATATGAGTGTAACCTATGGCGCTGGCGGATCAACTGTGGGATATACTGCAGCTATTGCAGAGCAAATTCAAAAAAATAATATTCCTGCACTAGCTCACTTAACTTGTGTAAAATCTGATGAAGCTAAGATTAAAGCTGTTTTAGATAATCTTAGTGGTAACGGTATAAATAATATTTTGGCTTTAAGGGGCGATCTTCCTGATGGCAAGGTTGATGGCTGCTTTGAGCATGCTAACGAGCTGGTTTCCTTTATCAAAAAGCAGGGAGATTTTTGTATTGGTGGTGCAGCTTATCCTGAAGGGCATCCGGAATCTGGCTTTATGGATCAGGATATAGAGAATATGCGCCATAAAGTTGATGCGGGTGTGGATTTTTTGGTTACCCAAATGTTTTTTGATAATAGCATTTTGTATAGTTATATGTTCCGTTTGCTCAAAGCGGGCATTGATATTCCTGTAGTTCCTGGCATTATGCCTATTACCAATGCTAAGCAAATTTTAAGAATCTGCCAATTGAGTGGCACTAAACTGCCTCCAAGCTTTAGAGCCATGGTTGAAAAATTTGCGGATGATCCTTTAGCTTTAAGACAAGCAGGTATTGCTTATACTACTGGCCAGATTATTGACCTTATTGCTAACGGCTTTAACCATATTCATATTTATACCATGAATAAACCAGAGGTAATCGGTGGTGTAATGAAAAATCTGTCGGAGATTGTTGGTAAATGAACTTTAACCATAAAGAAGCCATGAGATATCTCAGAGCAAATCCTGAAGATAAAACTGCCGATATTTTAGTAGACACAGTTTATTTAAAGATGCGTAACGAAGTGCAGGCAAGAAACGTTGTCAAAAGATACAAATGTAAGGTAGATTCTGCGGGTGTAACCTTAGATTGTGGTGTACGATTTACGTCAGAAAATTTAGCAAAGCATTTACAGGATTGTGAAGAACTTATTCTTATGGCGGCAACCTTAGGGACTAAGGTAGATACGGCAATTAGAAGACTAGCTTTGCTAAGTGTTGCGGAGGGTGCAGCCGCTCAGGCTGTTGGTGCAGCACTTATTGAAAGCTATTGTGATGAGGTTCAAGCGAAACTAGACACTGGAGTCCTTAAGCAAAAGTCGCGTTTTTCTCCTGGCTATGGAGATTGGAAGTTAGAAGAACAACGATTACTTTTTTCTTTGTTAAATTGTGAGAAAAATATAGGTTTAACATTAACTGATGGCTATATGATGGCGCCTTCCAAGTCTGTTACGGCTGTAATAGGTTTAACTAAGAAAGATCAGTGTATCAGTGAGCATAAATGTGCCAACTGTGCCAATATTGATTGTGAATTTAGAGATAAATAGCAATTTTTATAATATAGAGAATTGAGGAAGATTGATGAGTAATATTAGAGAATTGTTGGGAAAACAATTGCTGTTCTTTGATGGAGCAACCGGTACCCAACTTCAAGCAAGAGGCCTAAAGCCTGGTGAGATTCCTGAATTTTGGAATTTTACCCACCCCGATATAGTTGGTGCTGTGCATAAGGCTTATTATGATGCAGGCTCCAATATAGTTAAATCTAATACTTTTGGTGCTAATCGCGTAAAACTGAATAACCCAGTATTTAGCATTAAAGAAATTATTAAAGCTGCTGTTGATATAGCTAAGAAAGCTGCTGATGGCAGAGAGAATAAATTTGTTGCTTTAAATATGGGCCCAACAGGTAAATTACTAGCCCCCTATGGTGATTTGCCCTTTGAAGAGGCTGTTGGTGCGTTTGGCGAAATGGCTCGTTATGGTGAAGAAGCTGGTGCTGATTTAATCCTTATCGAGACTATGAGCGATATTTATGAAATTAAAGCTGCTATTATTGGTTGTAAAGAAAATTCTAGTTTGCCTATTTTTGTTACCATGACCTTTGATGAAAGTGGTAAGCTTTTAACTGGTGGTACAGTTGCGGCTGCAGTTGCTATGTGCGAAGCTTTAGGAGTAGAGGCTGTAGGCTTCAACTGTGGTTTAGGACCTGAGCAGGTGCAAAAACTTTTGCCGGAAATGCTTGCAGGCTGTAATCTGCCTATCATAACTAATCCGAATGCTGGTCTTCCTGTAGAAAGAGATGGCAAAACCTGTTATGATGTTGAACCAGATGAGTATGCCGAAATGATGTATGAAATGGTGCAACAGGGCGTAAGTATTGCTGGTGGTTGTTGTGGCACAACTCCTGCCCATATTATTAAATTAATCGAAAAATGTAAAAATCTGCCTGCTGGTGGTTACAGAAACAATAATAATACTGTGGTTTCTTCCTATGGTAGGGCTGTAAATATTAGTGAAGGTCCTGTTGTCATAGGTGAAAGAATTAATCCCACTGGTAAAAAGAGACTCAAGGAAGCATTGCAAACCTCTGATTTAGACTATATTTGCCGTCTAGGTTTAGAGCAAATTAATGCAGGTTCTCATATTCTAGATGTAAATGTGGGTACTAATGGGGTTAATGAACCTGAAATGATTGCAAAGGTTATTCCCGCTCTTCAAGCTATTACAGATACTCCTTTGCAAATTGATACATCCAATTATATTGCTATGGAGAAGGCTTTGCGTTGCTATAATGGCAAACCCATGTTGAACTCTGTTAATGGGAAAGAGGAAAGTCTAAATGAAGTTCTTCCTTTAGCTAAGAAATATGGTGCAGTTGTGGTTGCTCTGTGCTTGGACGACAAGGGAATTCCTGATACGGCAGAAGGTCGTATTGCTATTGCAGATAGAATTATTGCTCGCGCTGAAAAATATGGTATTCCTAGTAGAGATATTGTAGTTGACCCCTTGGCTTTGACCATTAGTACCGATGCTAAGAACGCTGCCACTGCTTGTGAGGTTATTCGTGCAATGAAAGCTAGAGGCATGAATACTGTTATGGGTGTATCCAACATTTCCTTTGGTTTGCCTGGGCGTGATGCAGTAAATAGTACTTTCTTCAGCATGGCTTTAGCGGCTGGTTTATCTTGCGGTATTATTAATCCTCAAAGCAAAGCTATGATGGATGCTTATTATGGTTATAGAGCTTTAGCTGGCTATGATGAGGGCTGCAAGGAATATGTTGCTCGTTATGCGGATGCTCCCAAGGCACAAGCAACAATTGTTAGCGAAATTAGCCTTTATGATGCAATTGTTAAGGGCTTGTTAGATGCAAGTAAGAAAGCTGCAGCGGAGGAATTAGCTAAAGGTGCTGCACCGCTGGATATCATAAATCAAAAAATGATTCCTGCTTTGGATTTTGTTGGTCAGGGCTTTGAAAATAAAACCATGTTCTTGCCTCAATTACTCATGAGTGCTGACGCAGCAAAGGCGGCTTTTGATGTTATTAGAGAGTCTGTTGGTGCAGGTGAAGCCCAAGGCGAGACTGTAATTATTGCTACTGTTCATGGTGATATTCATGACATTGGTAAAAATATAGTTAAGGTATTAATGGAAAATTATGGCTATCGAGTAATAGATCTTGGTAAGGATGTTCCTGTTGAAACTGTTGTTAATGCGGCTAAGGAGACTGGTGCTAAAGCGGTTGGCCTTTCTGCTTTAATGACTACTACAGTTGCTGCTATGGAAGAAACTATTAAAGCTCTTCGAGCAAATTCTGACTGCAAGATTGTTGTCGGTGGTGCAGTTTTAACTGAAGATTATGCGCAAGCTATCGGTGCAGATTATTATGCGCCTAATGCTGTTAGTGCTGTAAATCAGGTTAATGAAATCTTTGGTAAATAAAAAGAAAGGTGTAGGCAACCCTACACCTTTTTGTATACATTTATCAGTAAAAGGATTTTAAAGACATTTGTAGAATCTAAAAACATAAATTGCTATGTTGTAATTAGAATGAGAGGATAAATGATGGCTACTAGAAGACCTGTAAATGTAAAGTGCCCTCAATGTGGCAAAGAAAGTACTTTCTCCATGTGGCAAAATGTGGATTCTTTAGAAGATCCTATGCTTAAGCAACAAATTATAGATGGAGTTTTATTTGATTTTAAATGTCCTTATTGCGATTATAGTGTTGCCCTTCATTATGATTTGCTTTTCAACATGCCTGATCATGGTGTAATGCTGCATATGATAGCTGACCCTGAACAAGCAGTAAAGGTACCTGCGGCTATTGAGGAACAGGAAAAACTTTTGCCAGCAGAAGCTAGAGAAAATGCAAAATTGTATATTCATCGTATAGTTCCTGATGCAATTACCTTGAGAGAAAAAACCTTGATTTTTGAACTTGATTTAGACGATAGAGTAATTGAATTAATGAAGGTTCTTTATGCAGCTCAATATGTTACCCAAAAGGGCGTTGAGCCAGAGCATATCTTTTTCTCTATAAATAATAAGCAGGAAAAGCAATTTGAACTTTATGGAGAAAGTGAACTTTTAGCGATTGCTGTTTTTGATGAAGATTTATATAAGACATTGCAACATTCTCCTCAACGTAAGCTGAAACCCATTCGTAATGACAGATGTTATTTTGTAGATAGAGAATGGGCTCTTAATTCTGCTAAATAAAAAGTTAAATCTAAGCGACTGTAGTAAAAATACAGTCGCTTTTGACTTTTAAAATAAAAGTCAAAAAATGTTTGACATTTTGACTTTATATGCTATAATAATATTAGAAAGTCAAAAAGTCAAAAAACATAGATATAAATTGTATGTTCAAGCGTACCTAAGGAGGAATGCGTTATGAATGAAAATTTCAGTGAAGAAGTAAAAAGTATATTGGAAGCTGCGCAACAACAGGCTGTAATGAATTATAATCAGGAATTAACAACAGCGCATGTTGTAGCCGCTCTGTGTGGTAAAGAAGGATTCTTTAAATATTTGCTGCAAAGTTTGCATATTGATGAAAATACTTTTGCGAAAGAGGCTCAAGCTTTAGTAAAGAAAATACCTTCTGTTAAAGGCTCTGATCGCCAATTGATGATGGGCACGGGATTTGCGAGAGTAATGGCTATTTTACAGCAAAAAAATGCTGGTAAAGAAATCAACGCAGGTGCTTTGGTGAGCACTCTTGCTAGTGATGGCGATAGTGATGTTGTGGCTTTGTTCAAAAAATATAATTTAAAAAGCAGCACTATTGATGCAGCTTATACGCAATATCAAAATAGTGCTGGTGATGATGAAGCCAAACAAACTCTAGAAAAATATGGACAGGACCTAACCGCCAAGGCTAAAGCAGGTAAATTGGACCCTGTTATTGGAAGAGATGAAGAAATTCGTAGGGTTGTGGAAATCCTTTCCCGCCGTAAAAAGAATAATCCTGTACTTATTGGTGAACCTGGTGTAGGTAAAACAGCTATTGCAGAAGGCTTAGCTAGACGTATTGTTGCTGGTGATGTACCGGAAAGCTTAAAAAATAAGACTTTATATGCCTTGGACTTGGCAGCTCTTGTAGCTGGTGCTAAATTCAGAGGCGAATTTGAAGAACGTCTGAAAAAAGTCCTAAAGATTGTCAGTGATAGCGCTGGACAAATCATCATGTTTATTGACGAATTACACACGGTTGTTGGCGCTGGTGCCGCTGAAGGGGCTATGGATGCAGGTAACATTTTAAAACCTATGTTGGCTCGCGGTGAACTGCGCTGCATTGGTGCTACTACTCTTAATGAATATCGTAAATATATTGAAAAGGATAGTGCTTTAGAACGTCGTTTCCAACCTGTAATGGTTAAAGAGCCTGGGGTTGAAGATACAGTATCTATTTTGCGTGGTTTGCGTGAACGTTATGAGGTTCACCATGGTGTGCGCATTAAAGATGCTGCTTTAGTTGCTGCTGCGGTTTTGTCCAATCGTTATATTAACGATCGTTTCCTGCCGGATAAAGCAATTGACTTAGTTGATGAGGCGGCTGCTCGTTTGCGTACAGAAATTGACAGCCTACCTGCAGAATTAGACGAAAGCAAACGTCGTATTTTACAACTGGAAATTGAAGCTCAAGCTTTGGCTAAAGAAGATGATGAACAATCCAAAGAACGCTTGAATAAAATAAATGAAGAATTAACAAGTTTACGCAATGCGAATGAAACTCTAGTAAAACGCTGGGATACTGAAAAAGCTGGTATTGCACGTGTACGTGAGGTCAAAAAAGAAATTGACGCCGTTAAGCAGGAAATGGAAGCTGCAGAACGTGATTACGATTTAAATAAATTAGCTGAGTTAAAATATGGTCGTTTGCCTAGCTTGCAAAAGGAATTGGCTGAACTATCCAATAAAGAGGCCAACTCTTTACTTAAAGAAGAAGTAGACGAAGAGGATATTGCCAAGGTTGTTAGCACCTGGACAGGTATTCCTGTGGCTCGTTTAGGCAGCGGTGAAAGAGATAAGCTTGTTCATTTGGAGGAAATTCTGCATAATCGTGTTGTAGGCCAAGATGAAGCAGTTAAGGCTGTTAGCGAAGCCGTTATTCGCGCTCGTGCTGGCATTAAGGATCCTAATCGTCCTATTGGTTCCTTCATTTTCTTAGGACCTACTGGCGTTGGTAAAACTGAATTGGCTAAAACTTTAGCTGAGGTGCTCTTTGATGATGAACGTAACATGATTCGTATTGATATGAGCGAATACATGGAAAAGCATACTGTTTCTAGATTGATTGGTGCGCCTCCGGGCTATGTGGGCTATGATGAAGGCGGTCAATTAACTGAAGCCGTACGCCGTCATCCCTATAGCGTAATTTTGCTGGATGAAATTGAAAAAGCTCATGCTGATGTGTTCAATGTGCTTCTGCAAGTTCTTGATGATGGTCGTTTAACCGATGGTAAAGGTCGTAGTGTTGATTTTAAAAATACTTTGATTATCATGACTAGTAATCTTGGTAGTGCAGAAATCATGAAGCATCAGGGTATGGTTAGTAGAGAAGATATTCAGCAAATGCTTATGAATTTCTTCCGCCCTGAATTCTTGAATCGCGTGGATGATATCGTAACCTTTAAACCTTTAATGGCTGAGCAAATAAAAGACATTGTAAGACTTGTTTTAAATGAGCTTGCAGGTCGTATGAATAAACAACTGGACATTAATTTAACTGCCAGTGAGGAAGCTATAGGTTACCTTGGCGATGCTGGCTTTGATCCTGCTTTTGGTGCACGTCCTTTAAAGAGATTAATAGTTCATACTGTTGAGAATCTTTTAGGTCGTAAGATTGTAGCTGGAGAAATTAAATCCGGAGATAGCATAGAAATTGTATTAGTAAATGATGCAATTGATATCGTACAAAAGAGCCTTTAAAGGCTATCTATAGATAGAGACATCTCTTTTCATCACTCTCCTTATTAATAGCAAAAAGAGCTTTTGGCAAATTTGTCAAAGGCTTTTTTTGCTAGAATTTATATATGAATTTAAATTTTAATTATGGTTTACACTTTATGTACTATATGTTACAGTAAAGCGCTAAAAACTGATATTTTTATTGACAGGCTTGTACCATACTGATAAAATTAATATACGGAAGACTTTATGTAAAAGTAGTACCCAAGGGAAGATTTACATCTATTAACAAGAAGTATTTTTTAACTTGGGTTTCTTTTTTTCTAATGTTAGAGGAGGCAATAAAATGAAGGTTGCTATCATTATGGGAAGCAATTCTGACTGGCCTATTTTGGAGCCTGCAGAAAAAACCTTGAAGGAATTTGGCGTTGAGGTAGAGGTTGTTGTTGCTTCTGCACATCGTACTCCTAATTTAGTACATGAATTTGCAGCTGGCGCTCGTGAGCGCGGAGTTGAAGTTATTATTGCTGCAGCTGGCTTAGCTGCACATTTAGGTGGTGTAATTGCTGCCTTCACTACAGTACCAGTTATCGGTATTCCTATTGCAGGTGGTCCGTTAAATGGCGTTGACGCTCTTTTGAGCTTTGTACAAATGCCTCCTGGCATTCCTGTAGCAACTATGGCTATTAATGGTGCAAAAAATGCAGCTATTTATGCTGTACAAATGCTTTCCATTAAATATCCTGAATTAGTTGAAAAGTTGGCTGCTAATCGTGCTAAGATGGAAGCTGAAGTTATTGCTAAGGGTGAAAAATTAGCCGCTGAACGTGCTGCAAAATAAATTAGATATAAAAATAGATATATAATATATAATAATTAAAACTTCTACAACAAGAAGCGATTTTAAGTGAGGGGAAAATCGTGGACAATATTTTTAGTGATGATAAACTACACGAAGAGTGTGGTGTGTTTGGTATTTATAGCCATAGCGAAGATGTAGCGCTAAATACCTACTGGGGCTTATATGCTTTACAGCATCGTGGTCAAGAGAGCTGTGGTATTGCTGTTACTAACGGCAAGAACATGCGCATTAGAAAAGCCATGGGCCTTGTGCCAGACGTTTTTAAAGATGGTGTTGCAGACCTTCAGGGATTTGCTGCAGTTGGACATGTGCGCTATTCTACTACTGGTGCTAGTGTTTCTACCAATGTCCAACCATTAAGATGTTTTTTTGATGATGGCAATTTGGCTCTTAGTCATAATGGAAATCTAACTAATGCCGGGCAGCTTCGTTATAACTTGGCTAAAGAAGGCGCTGTTTTTACAACTACCGTTGATACTGAGGTTGTTTTAACTTTAATTGCTTATAGTGCAAGACCAACCATTGAGGAACGTATCGCTGAAGCAATGAACCAAATTAAAGGCGCTTATGCAATGTTATTCTTAACGGATAATAAACTTATTGCGGTTCGAGATCCTTACGGCTTCCGTCCTTTGGTTTTAGGTAAGCTTGAGGATGGTTGGGTCGTAACTAGTGAATCTTGTGCCCTAGACCTTATTGGTGCTGAATTGGTTCGCGATGTAAAACCAGGTGAAATGATTGTCATTGATAGTGACAATTTAGAACCTCAAAGTAGAATGTGGTGTGAAAAAATGCCTGAGCATACGGCACACTGCATTTTTGAATATGTTTATTTTGCTCGTAATGATTCTATTATCGATGGACAGCCCGTATATGATGCGCGTATTCAAATGGGCCGCGAACTAGCAAAAGAAACGAAAGACATTCATCCAGACATTGTTATTTCTGTTCCAGATTCCGGAACTCCTGCAGCTATAGGTTATGCGCTTGAGGCAGGAATTCCATTCATGGAAGGTTTGACCAAAAATAGATATGTAGGTCGTACCTTTATTCAACCGACACAAAAACAGAGAGCAAATGCAGTTCGTCTGAAGTTAAATCCCATAAAAAGCGTTGTTGCAGGGAAGTCGGTAGTTATGGTTGATGATTCTATCGTTCGTGGTACGACAAGTGGAAAAATTGTTAAATTGCTTAAGGATGCTGGTGCTAGAGAAGTTCATGTTTGTATTTCTTCTCCACCGGTAACTGATAGCTGTTATTATGGTATAGATACTTCTGAGCGTAAAGAGCTAATTGCTGCACGTTGCAATAATGAAGAAATTCGTCGTGCAATTGGTGCAGATAGCCTGCATTATATTTCTGTGGAAGGAATGCGTCGTGCTATTAGCACTATTGATCCTAATGGCTTATGTTGTGCATGCTTTAGTTCTGATTATCCCGACAAAGCTGACAAGGTTATTGCGGATGAACCAGATTTGTGCTTAGAATAAAGTTTTGTTAATTCTATATAAAATATTTAGGAGGAAATTATGGCTGAGGAAAAGAAAGTTTTGACCTATGCTGATGCTGGTGTTGATATTGATGCTGGTAACAAAGCAGTTGAATTGATGAAGGATAGCGTGCGTGCATCCTATCGACCGGAAGTCATTGGCGATTTGGGCGGCTTTGGCGGTTTATTCGCTTTGAATATCGCTAAATACAAAGAACCTATTCTGGTATCTGGCACCGATGGTGTTGGTACTAAATTAAAATTGGCTTTCATGGCTGACAAACATGACACCATTGGTCAAGATGCTGTAGCAATGTGTGTTAACGACATTTTAGTACAAGGCGCAGAACCTTTGTTTTTCTTAGACTATATTGCTGTTGATAAAGTTGATTCTCAAAAGGTTGCTAACATCGTTAAAGGTGTAGCTGATGCATGTAAAGAATCTGGTTGCGCATTAATTGGTGGCGAAACCGCCGAAATGGCTGGTTTCTATACCAAAGATGAATATGATATTGCAGGCTTCTGTGTAGGCTGCGTAGATAAGAGCAAAATGATTACTGGCGAAAAGGTAAAGGCTGGCGACGTTTTACTGGGCTTGCCCTCTAGCGGTGTTCACTCCAACGGCTTCTCCTTAGTTCGTAAGATTTGTTTTGAACATATGGGCTTTACTATGGATACCCCTATTGAAGAGTTTGGCTGTACCTTGGGTGAAAAACTCATTACTCCTACCCGTCTGTATCCTAAGACCTGCTTGCCATTAATTGAAAAATTTGATATCCACGGTATGGTTCACATTACTGGTGGCGGTTTCTATGACAATATTCCTCGTATTCTGCCTGCTGATTGCGATGCAGAAGTTAATGCTGAGGCTTGGGAAGTTCCTGTTGTATTCAAGAAACTGCAAGAATGGGGCAATGTTCCTTGGAAAGAAATGTATCGTACCTTTAACATGGGTGTAGGTATGGTATTAGTTATTGATCCTAGCGAAGCTGACGCTGTACGTGCTCATCTGCAAGCTGCTGGCGAAACCTATTATGAATTAGGTAAGATCATTCCTGGCGAACAAAAAACTGTCATGAAGGGCGGCGTTTTTAGTGCGTAAGATTGGCGTTTTAGTAAGTGGTCGCGGTAGTAATCTGCAAGCAATCATTGATCGTATTGCAGATGGCTATTTACCATTAGAAATCGCAGTTGTTATCAGTGATTTTGATGATGCCTATGCTTTAGAGCGTGCTAAGAATGCAGGTATCCCTACAGTTGCAGTTGTACGAAAACAATGTTCCGGCAAGGAAGAATTTGAAGCTAAAATTATTGCTGCTCTAGAAGCTGCAGGTTGTGAGTTAGTTGTTCTGGCTGGTTTCATGAGAATTTTAAGTGCAGATTTTGTAAATCACTTTGAACATAGAATTATTAATATTCATCCTGCTATTCTACCAAGCTTCCCTGGTTTGCATGGCCAAAAACAAGCTAATGATTATGGCGTAAAGGTTGCAGGTTGTACTGTTCATTTTGTGGATGCAGGCACTGACAGTGGTCCTATTATTCTGCAAAAGGTTGTTCCTGCTTATTTCGAAGATGATGAAGATACCTTGGCTGCACGTATTCTGGTTGAAGAACACAAGGCTATGCCTGAAGCTTTGAAGCTGTGGGCTGAGGATAAGTTAGAGATTATTGGTAGAAAAGTTAA
>JAKSOK010000079.1 GCA_024405615.1 Phascolarctobacterium sp. | reverse complement strand
CAGTATATTGTTCTAGCATAATAGTTCCTTTACTTTCTTGAATTATGGTTCTGCTATATATTTTCTAGTCATCTTAAGAAAATCCTTCTAGGCGTTTACTTGAGATTTACCTAATGTAAAATGACTAATGGTTGGACACCATATATGTGATAGTGTTACTATACAGTTTATGTATTTTATGATAAACTGTAATTGTGTTATTTCTATGAAATTTTCTAAAAATAATTCTTTAGAGTTCCTAAATAAGCTCTCTTTGGTTAAAGTAGTAATTCTTGAGGTGAAAAATGAAATTACAAAATAATGGTAAAAATTTGCGTGAAATCCTTGCTGGTCCTGATATCTTAGTATTACCCGGTGTTTACGATGCTTTATCTGCAAAGATTGCTGAAAAGGCTGGATATCGTGGCTTAATCATGGGTGGTTATGCTGTTGCGGCTTCTCGTTTGGGGGAACCTGACGTTGGCTATTTGTCCATGACAGAAATGGCAGAAGCTTTACATGGCATTTCCCGTGCAGTAGATATTCCTGTTATTGCTGATGGTGATACCGGCTATGGTAATGCTTTAAGTGCTCAACGTACAATTCGCGAATATGAGCTGGCAGGTGCAGCAGGCATTTTGTTAGAGGACCAACTGTGGCCGAAACGTTGTGGTCATATGGCTGGTAAGCAGGTTATTGAAGCAAGTGAGCATGCAAAAAAGATTAGAGCCGCTGCTGATGCTAAGCTGAATCCTGATACTCTGCTCATTGCTCGTACTGACTCTAGAGCTATTTTAGGTTTGGAGGCTGCTATTGAACGTGGTAAGCTGTACCTTGATAGTGGCGCAGATGCGCTTTTCATTGAAGCACCACAAAATGCAGGCGAATTAGAGCAAATCGCTAAGACTTTTCCGGATACTATTTTGTTAGCCAACATGGTAGAAGGTGGCCGTACTCCTAACGTAACCGTAAAAGAATTGGAGCAAATGGGCTATAAGATGGTTGCTTATCCCTGTTTCCTGACTTATACCGTAACCAAAGCTTTAAATGAAGTTCTGCATTCCTTAAAGGAAAATGGAACTACTAACCAATGCTTAGATAAGATGATGAATTTCACTGACTTCAATAAGTTCATTGGTTTAGAAGACTATAATAATTTAGATAAGAAATATAAATAATTAGCTAAGCCAGGTTAATGATCTGAGAAAGAGGCATACGATGCAAAAGAAATTTGACAAGGGTACCTTCACTTCCGATGAAATGCTTTCCTGTAGAGCTCTATATAAGGCCAATGGCTTTAGTGATGATGATTTTGAAAGACCTGTTATTGGTATTTGTGACTCTTTTACGGATATCGTTCCCGGACATAAAAAATTACGCGAGCTGTCCGAGCAGGTTAAATATGGTGTTTATAGGGCAGGTGGTACACCTGTAGAATTTGGCTGTATTGCTGTTTGTGATGGCGTTTGTACTACCCATGAAGGCTCACTTTATTCTTTGCCCTCTCGCGAAATTGTAGCGGATGGTATTGAAATTATGGCCAGAGCGCATAAACTGGATGGTTTGGTATTGGTTGGCTCCTGTGATAAGACTGTGCCGGGGATGCTGATGGCGGCTGCAAGACTAGATATTCCTTGTATCTTTTTAGCTGGTGGTTGTATGTTAGGTGGACCTGCCTTTGGCAAAAAGCGTCGTTCGGATTCTACCTCTAGCGAGGAAGCTTTGGGGATGTATCAGGCAGGCAAGCTTAGTCACCAACAAGTTCTCGATTTGATGGAAATTAGTTGTCCTACTATTGGTTCCTGTCAACATATGGCTACGGCTAATTCCATGTGTTGCATGGCGGAGGCTTTAGGCATGAGTTTGCCAGGTTCTGCTGCTATTCCTGCAGTTTATAATGAGCGTGTTCGTGCCGCTCTGCGCACAGGTGAAACTATTGTAGAAATGGTGCGCAATGGTTTAACTGCTCGTGATATCATGACCGAGGAAGCAGTTAAAAATTCTATTAAGGTACTCATGGCTACAGGTGGTTCTACTAATTGTGTAATTCATATTATTGCCATTGCTCATGAATTAGGCATTCCTGCGGAAAAGGTTATGGGTTGGTTGGAAGAATATGGCACCACTATACCTTTAATTGCTAAAATTTGTCCTGCTTCTGATATTTATCAGGCAGAGGATTTCTATATGGCTGGAGGCATCCCGCAGGTACAAAAGCAATTAGCTAGTAAGCTTGACATGGACTGCATGACAGTAACGGGCAAAACCATTGCTGAAAATCTCAAGGTATGGCGCAATCTTTATGCTGAGAACGAAGAAGTTATCAGTTCTTTAGACAAGCCCTTCTCCCAATTAGCAGGCTTGGCGATTATGCATGGCAATTTGTGCCCTAATACAGCGGTTGCAAAGCCGGCAGCAATTGCGCAAGAGGTACGTCATTTTGAGGGCACGGCTATCTGCTTTAGTGGTGAAGATGAAGCTAATGCTGCTATTGCTAAGCAATTAGTTAAACCAGGTCATGTAGTGGTAGTGCGTTATGCTGGCCCTAAAGGGGCGCCAGGTATGCCAGAAATGTTTAAGCCTATGAAACTTCTTTATGGTCAAGGCTTAGCAAAATGTACAGCTTTAATTACGGATGGACGTTTCTCTGGTACCAACAATGGTTGTTTTGTAGGTCATATTTCTCCGGAAGCTGCAGCAGGTGGACCTATTGCGCTAGTGGAGGATGGCGATAAAATAATTATAGATGTAGAAAAGCGTACTCTTGAGCTGTTGGTGGATGAAAAGGAGCTGGCGCGTAGAGCTGCTGCCTTTAAATATGAAGCACCTGCAGTAACTGGGTATATGAAGCGTTATTTACGAGATGCTCAAAGTGCCGACAAGGGTGGCGTATTACTGTAATCTGAGTTTAGTTTTGGAAAAAGTACAGTGTCGAAAAAGATAACACAAATTTGCTTAGAGTTGAGATCTTTCTGCTAGACTATTTTTGTAAAAACTAATTTAAGTTGATAAAATAAGATAAATGATGTATACTAAATATAGTTATATTATATGATGATAAGGAGGATTTTATCATGTCTTTAAACAAAAAAATCTGTGCTTTATTTATGATGGGTGCTTTAGTAGCTATGGCTGGCTGCGGTGGCGGCGGCGACAAAAAAGCAGAAGCACCGAAGGCTGATGCTGCTAAGGTTCTGACCGTTTATACCGCTCGTAGTGAAAGCTTGAATAATGCTGTTATTAAAAACTTCGAAAAAGATACCGGTATTAAAGTTAATGTTGTTGTTGCTGGTACTGGCGAAGTTGTTAAACGTGTAAAATCCGAAAAAGATAAACCTTTAGGTGACGTTCTCTGGGCAGGTAGCGAAGCTATGTTGGCTGGTAACAAGGACCTGTTCATGGAATATGTTTCCAAAGAAAATGATAAGATGATGGATGGCTGCAAAAACACTACTGGCTTCATCACTCCTGCTTTCTCTGATCCTACTGTTATGATTGTTAACACTAAGATGGAAAAAGACATGAATGTTAAGATTGATGGCTTTGCAGATCTGCTGAACGCTAATATTAAAGGTAAAATCGCTTTTGGCGATCCTGTAAACTCCAGCTCTGCTTTCCAGAGCTTAGTTGCTATGGTATATGGCATGGGCAACGGCGATCCCTTCAGCGCTAATGCTTGGAACTATGTTGACAAATTCCTGAAGAACTTGAATGGCAAAATGCTGACCAGTTCCAGCCAAGTTTACAAGGGAGTTGCTGGTGGCGAATATATTGCTGGTTTGACTTGGGAAGATCCTGCTGCTAACCTGGTTAAGAGCGGTGCTCCGGTTCGCGTTGTATTCCCGAAGGAAGGCGCTTTGATGGCTCCTCAATCCGTTCAAATCATCAAAAACTGCAAGAATCCTGAAAACGCAAAGAAATTTGTTGACTATATGCTGTCTGAAAAGATTCAAAACTATGTAGGCGAAAACCTGACTGTTCGTCCTCTGCGTAAGGGCGCTAAGCTGGCTTCCTACATGACTCCTGCAGACAAAATTAAATTGGCTCCCAAATATGATGAAAAATGGGTTGCTGCTAACAAATCCAAATTCACTAAAACCTTTAGCGAACATCTGGAAAAATCCATGTAATATTAATTTCTCAAAGGGAGTCCAAGTGACTCCCTTTTGATATTTTTCTGCTAGGGAATTTTTAATCTAGCAGTATCGAATAAAGGGAGGCTCGTTTATGGGTGTAGCGATTGAAATAGATAATGTTGTTAAGAAGTATGGCAATAATACTGTTATTAACGGCTTATCTTTAGACATAAACCCAGGTGAATTTTTCACCCTATTAGGACCTTCTGGCTGCGGCAAGACAACTCTTCTACGTATGATTATTGGCTTTAACTCCATTGAAGGTGGCGAAATTCGCGTTGATGGTAAGGTTATTAATAAAATTCCTACCAATCTGCGTAATATGGGCATGGTTTTCCAAAACTATGCTGTTTTTCCTCACATGTCTGTAGAAGAAAATGTTGCCTTTGGCTTAAAAACTCGTAAAATGCCTAAGACTGAAATTGCCAAGCTAGTTGATGACATTCTAGATGTTGTTAAAATTAGAGAGTATCGTGACCGTATGCCGGATGCACTTTCTGGTGGCCAACAACAACGTGTAGCCTTAGCTCGTGCTATCGTTATTCATCCTCAGGTACTGTTAATGGATGAACCCTTATCCAACCTAGATGCTAAACTGCGTATTGAAATGCGTAATGCGATTAAGCGCATTCAGCAACAAATTGGTATTACCACTGTTTACGTAACCCACGATCAGGAGGAGGCTTTAGCTGTTTCCGACCGTATTGCAGTTATGAATGGTGGCGTAATTCAACAAACTGGTACACCGCAAGAGATTTATCAACGTCCGAGCAATACTTTTGTTGCTAACTTTATTGGTTTGTCTAATATTCTGCCAGCTACTACTTATGTTGAGGGTGGAGTTCAAGGTGTTGATTTTGGCGGCTATAAAGTGCCGATGACCAATCTGCAAAAGGTGGAACAAGGTGCGGCGGTTGTTGTTTCTGTGCGTCCTGAGGAATTCTTTATTTCTACTGAAGGCGATGAGGGCTTAGACGCAGTTGTGCGTACTAGTATTTTCTTAGGTGTATCTACTCATTATTTTGTAGAAATGCCCAATGGTGAGGAAATGGAAATTATTCGTCCTTCTGAAACTGGAATGCTGATTCCTAACAATACACCAGTTAAGCTGCAGGTGGATGCAAGCAAGATTAACGTCTTTACAGAAAACGGTGAAGTAAGCCTGATTGCAAAGGCAGGTGCATGAAATGTCCTCTAAATTAAACATTTGGATGGGCTTTACCTTGGTAATATTAGCCTTTTTCCTGTTATTTGTATTATATCCGTTGGGAATAATTCTTTATCAAAGTATTTTAGACCCTGAAAGTTCAAAGTTTACCTTAGCTTATTTTACTAAATTTTTTGGTCGTGCCTTTTATTGGACCACTTTGGTTAATAGCTTTAAAGTAACCTTGTGCGCAACTTTAGTTTCTGCAGCAATTGGTTTGCCCATGGCTTACTTAATGCGCAGTTATAAAATTCCCGGTAGTAAATATCTTAATATTTTAATTGTAATTTCTTATTTGTCGCCACCATTCATAGGTGCCTATGCCTGGATTCAGCTTTTAGGTCGTAACGGTTTTATTACCCAAATTATTAATAACATTTTTGGCATTAAATTTGGTGGTATTTATGGTTTTGCAGGTATTGTTCTGGTATTCTCCCTGCAATCTTTCCCCTTAATTTATATGTATGTTTCTGGCGCTCTGAAGAATCTTGATAATTCCTTAAATGAAGCGGCGGAAAGTCTTGGCTGTAATGCCTTTCAGAGAGTAACTCAGATTATCATGCCATTAGTTATGCCTTCTCTTTTGGCAGGTTCTTTGCTGGTATTCATGCGTGTGTTCTCTGATTTCGGTACCCCCATGTTGATTGGTGAAGGTTTCCGTACTTTCCCTGTATTGATTTATACTCAATTTATGGGCGAGGTTAGTACTGATGATCACTTTGCAGCTTCTTTGTGCGTAATTGTTATTGGCATTACTCTGCTGTTCTTCTTCCTGCAACGCTATATTGCAAGTCGTTACAGCTATGCAATGACTGCATTAAAGCCTATGCAAGCAGTACAAGCTCATGGTAGTGAAAAATTCTTCACTTATCTTTTTGTATTTGGTGTAACCTTTGTGGCAATGTTGCCTCAACTGACTGTAATCTTCACTTCTTTCTTGGAAATGACTGGTAATGGTTCATTCTATACTGGAAATTTCTCTTTCATGAACTACGAAAATACTATTTTTGCTAAAGATAATAACTCCATCTTTAACACTTATGTTTTCGGTTTATGCGCAATTGGCATTGTGGTTGTTTTAGGTATCCTAATTTCTTATTTGACGGCTCGCAAGCCATCTATCTTAACTAATTTTCTAGATACCTTAACTATGTTCCCCTATATTATTCCTGGTTCTGTTTTAGGTATTGCTTTGCTATCTACCTTTAATACAGGTATTATCAGTCTGAGTGGTACGGCGATTATAATCATAATTTCCTTAACCATTAGACGTATGCCTTATACTATTCGTTCAAGTACAGCTATTATTTCTCAGATTTCTCCTAGCATTGAGGAAGCAGCTATTAGCTTGGGTTGTACAGAATTCCAATCCTTCCGTAAGATTATGGTTCCTATGATGCTGCCTGGTGTTTTAGCAGGCGCTATTATGAGCTGGATTACCTTAATCAGTGAATTGAGCTCTAGTATCATTCTTTATACTAGTAGCACAAGTACTTTGACAGTTGCAATTTACGCAGAGGTTATTCGTAGTAACTTCGGCAATGCAGCAGCTTATTCTACAATTTTAACTCTAACGTCTATTTTATCTTTGTTGTTCTTCTTTAGAGTAACTAATAACAAGGATATTAGCGTTTAATATGAGGTGAAAAATGTCTGTTAGAAAATATTTAGAACATACTTTACTGAAACCTGAGGCAAGCAAGGAACAAATTTTGAAGCTTTGTCAGGAAGCTAAGGAGTATAATTTAGGTGGCGTTTGCGTAAATGCTTGCCATGTAGCTTTAGCGGCTAAGGCTTTAGCTGGTACTGAAGTTAAAGTTGTAACCGTTGTTGGCTTTCCTTTAGGCGCTGACAAGAGCGAGGTGAAAGCTTTAGCAGCGCAAATGGCTGTTGCTGAAGGTGCAACTGAGGTTGATATGGTTATCAATGTAGGGGCGCTTAAAGAAGGAGACTACGCTCTGGTAGAAAATGACATTGCTGCTGTAGTTAAGGCTTCTGGCGGCAAGGCAGTAAAGGTTATCATTGAAGCTTGTCTTTTAAATGATGCTGAAAAGATTAAAGCTTGTGAGCTTATTGCTAAAGCAGGAGCGGACTTTGTTAAGACCAGCACAGGCTTTAGCAAGGGTGGTGCTACGGTAGAAGATGTTAAGCTGCTAGCTGCTGAGGCTAAAAAGTATGGCATTGGCGTTAAGGCAGCGGGTGGTATTCGTGACCTGGCAACAGTAAACGCTATGATTGCAGCAGGTGCTAATCGCATTGGTACTAGTGGCGGTGCAACTATAGCTAAAGAAGAAGCTGAATAAAAAAATTAGGAGCTATGAAAAACGTTTAATTTTTCACAGCTCCTTTTGTTTTATGGTTATTATTTCATAGCCTCTTATTGATATAATTAGTTAGTACTTAAGGATTTCTTGCAGCTGGGACAGATGTAGTTAACATTTAGCTCGTAGCCTGAAATGCTAATACCTAGTTTTTCTTCTAGCTCGTGGGTAATGTCCTTAAACTTGAAATCGTATAAATCACCACATTTAGTACAAACGACATGATCATGACGCTCGATACTATCATATCGATCAGGCATACCTTCTACAGTTACCTTGTGGATAAGGCGTTTTTCGTGTAGGACTTTCAGATTATTATAGACAGAGGCTAAAACTACCTTAGGTTCTAGTTCTTTAAGCTCACGATAGATATCCTCGGCTGTTAAATGACGAGGTTCTTTGTAGATGATATCAAAAATCATTTTTTCATATTTAC
>JAKSOK010000078.1 GCA_024405615.1 Phascolarctobacterium sp. | reverse complement strand
GTTGCCCCCACTAGCTCCTGAGGCTAGCGCGTCTGCCGTTCCGCCACTACCGCATTTTTGCTGCAAATTTGCAACACGTATATGATAGCACATTAAGATTAGTCTGTCAACATTTTTCTGACAAAAATCTTAGGGCAAATATGCCTTATTTTCTATTATTTTTGCTTGGGAAGTTTATCTTTATAGTAAAGATAATATTTATCTCTATCCCTTAAAACCTTTTGCACATACTCTCTAGTATCTGGATAGGGGATTTTAGAAGGCTCATTAAAATCATAATTCCAATTATTAACCTTCATCCAATCTTTTGTTTGACCACGACCAGCATTATAAGCAATCATTATCAATGCCATATTATGCTTAAATTCGTCATCAAGCTCTCCTACATACCAGCAACCCATGCGTATATTCGTTTTCGCTTCATAAAGCATAGAATCATTGTAATTAGGTATGCCCATTTGTTTAGCAATCCACGCACCTGTTTCTGGCATAATTTGCATTAAACCAACCGCCCCTACTGGAGAAACTGCCTTATTATTAAAATTACTTTCATTTTTTATGATTGCTGCCACAAGGAAAGGATCGATGGAATTTTTCTGACTATAGGTTATGATATCCTGCTGATAATCCCACATGTAAACATAACGCATTTGAACATAATCACTATTCCAGACGCGCCAACATCCCCATCCAAAACACATCAAAGCTACAATACAGGCAGCAAGTAATTTCCAGGCCCAGGAAGTATTACCTTTACTCTTCCTAGTCCTGCTCTTGCTTATTCTCTTTTTTCTTTTTTCAACCAAAAATATCACCTAGCTAGTTTAGCCAATTCGTTATGAACCTCTATCAAGGTATCGTTTAAGCTACCACTATTATCAATTATTACATCGGCATGCTTCTTTTTCTCATCTAAAGACATTTGCGCATCAATACGAGCAGTAACTTCAGCTTCTGTCATACCGCTACGTTTCATGGCACGTTCAATTTGTTGACGTTTATCAACAGCAACAAGCCAAACCTTATCAACATTTTTATGCCAACCGCATTCTATAAGTAAAGGAACGTCTAGAACTGCCACATTAGCGTTTGCCTCTCTACATTTTGCTAAAAATGTCTCTGCTTCTCCCCAAACGATTTTATGGATAATATGCTCCAAAGTCTGGCGAGCTTCCTTATTAGCAAATACTAATTGAGACACTTTGGCTCTGTCCATTTCTCCATCTTGAGTTAGATAATCTTGACCAAAAGCCTCTATTACGAGTTGCAACCCTAAGCTTCCTTTGGTTACAGCATTGCGGCTAACCTCATCTGCATCAAAAATCGGTATATTTAATTTGCGTAATTCATTAGAAACAGTACTTTTGCCAGAAGCAATGCCACCAGTTAAGCCAATTATAATCATTTATTACTCCTTATTTTTGACAAATCGGGCAGTAGACACTTCCTCGCCCACCTATTTTTGTTTGTACCAAAGTAGTTCCGCAACCTTTACAAGGTTTTCCAGCTCTACTATAAACTAAAAGATGATTTTGGTTGTCACCTTTATTACCTTCGCCATCCTTATAATCGCGGAAAGTTGTCCCTCTATTCTTTATACCTTGCGCTATCACTATATTAATATCCTTGCAGAGTTCTGTGATTTCCGCATCATTCAGCGTATTAGCTAAACGCATTGGCAAAATCTTAGCTAAAGCAAGACATTCATCTGCATAAATATTTCCTAATCCTGCAATGATTTTTTGGTCTAAAATAAAAGTTTTTATTGGTTTGCGACTTTTAGCTGCTAAAGGAGTCAAATATTCAACATTAAATCCAGCAGATAAGGGTTCTGGTCCTAAAGTTTCATAGCCTTCAATATAGGTATCATTATCTGTTACTAAGTATAATGTTCCAAAGGTACGAATATCTGTAAACCACATTGTTATGTTATCCGACAGAGTAAATTTTATTTTAGCATACTTTGGCGCAGGCATATCACTGTCTTGAGCAATCAAAGCACCTGTCATACGCAAATGCACAATTAGCTTTTGATTATCTGCTGTTTTTAAGACTAAATACTTACCTTTGCGACCTACATCTTCAATTGTTTTTCCAATTAGACCTTTTATAAAAGCCTCTGGTGTAGGATGCTGAATTAAACGATCTAAAAATATCTCAACATTTGTAATTATTTTTCCTTTTATATGAGGTGTCAGGGTCTTACGGACCTGTTCAACCTCTGGCATTTCAGGCATAATTATTCTCCTTTATTACCCGGGCAATAGTTTTTATTTTGCTTCAGCCCAATTTTTGCCAAAAGCAACTTCTGCTGCCAATTTTATTTCAAACTTATAGGTGTTTTCCATAGCTGTACGAACTAATTCTGCTACCAATTCTTTTTCCTCTTCTACTACTTCTAATACAAGTTCGTCGTGAACCTGTAATAATATGCGAGACTTAGTTCCTGCTTCTTGAAGAGCTTTAGCCACATTCAACATTGCCATTTTCATGATATCTGCAGCAGTTCCTTGGATAGGTGTGTTAATTGCTGTTCTTTCCGCAAAACTACGTAAATTAAAATTACTACTATTGATATCCGGAAGATAACGCCTACGTCCCATAATAGTAGAAACATAACCTTTTTCTTTAGCAGAGGCAACAATTTCTTCCATATATTTTTTGACACCAGTATAGCGTTCAAAATAATTTCTAATATAGCCTGCAGCTTCCCCACGAGTTACATCTAATTGCTTAGCCAGACCAAAATCACTAATACCATAAACAATACCAAAATTTACAGCTTTAGCTTTACTACGCATTTCCTTTGTAACTTCAGCTAAAGGAATACCCATAACCTCAGACGCTGTTCTAGCATGAACATCTTGCCCATGCTCAAAAGATTCTAATAACAGTTTATCCTGAGCAATACAAGCGAGAATTCTTAATTCCACTTGTGAATAGTCGCAGCTCATGAGCAAATCATAGCCCTCACCAGGAACAAAAATTGCACGAATCTGCTTACCTTCTTCTGTACGAGTAGGAATATTTTGTAGATTAGGATCTGTACTTGATAAACGACCTGTAACCGTTACTGTTTGTTGGAAATGAGTGTGAATACGACCTGTATCAGAGTTAACTAAGGGTTTGAGGCCTTCTAAATAAGTAGATTGCAATTTAGTCAGTTTTCTATATTCCAAAATAGTCGCAATTAAAGGATGTTTCCCCTCTAATTGTTCTAAAACGCTTACATCTGTAGAATAGCCAGTTTTAGTTTTCTTAATTACGGGCAAGCCTAAAGTCTCAAACAGTAAAACTCCTAATTGTTTTGTAGATTTAAGATTTATTTTTTCTCCAGCTTGTTCCTCTGCTACTCGTTCTAATTTCGCAATACGGAAGGTCATATCCTCGTTAAGTTGATTTAGGAGTTCTAAATCTGGTTTTATACCATTAAACTCCATTTGTGCCAATACAGGTGCTAAAGGCAGTTCTAATTCAGAGTAAAGCTTTTCAAGATCTTTTTCCTTTAAAAGTGCATGTAATACTTCTGTTAGATCATGAAGATTTTCACAAGCGGTATTTTTTTCTTTATCTAAATATACTTTTATTAAGTCTGCCAAAGCATAGCTACTTAAGCCAGGATCAACCAAATAAGCCGCTAAAGCAACATCATCTACTATTGCACATGCTTTAATCTTCAAACACAGACAAGTTTTGTATATGTCCTTGCTATCAATAGTAACTTTTGGTACATCGGCTGCTAAATAATTATAAAACAGATTCCAGCTATTGCTTAAATCATCAAGAATATAAACTGCACCTTTGTAATAAATATCAATTTCCGTAAATTTTAATTTAGGGAGATTGCCATTTATAGTTGCCACAAAACTAGTTTTAGCTTTATTTGCTAGTATTTCTTCGAATAAAGCTCTAGCTCTGTTCCCATCTAAATGTATTATCTCTGCACCTGGTTCTTCAACAAAATCACCAAAGAGTCCCATAGCACTTTCCTCTATGCCTAGAACTTTAGCAAATTTGTCGTACATATTCTTGAATTCTAATTGACGAAGCATCTCCTGAGCATCTGCAGGAAGAGCTTTCAAAGCATAGCTTTCAAGCTTTAAATCAATAGGAGTATCGGTAAAAATTGTTGCCAACTTTTGAGAAAGGATAGCAGAATCCTTATTATCTGTAAGTTTTTGCTTCAAAGATTTGCTGGTAACTTTATCTATATTAGCAATAACATTAGCTACATTGCCATACTCTTTAATCAATTTTATAGCAGTTTTAGGGCCAACACCAGGTACTCCGGGAATATTATCAGAGGTATCACCCATTAAGCCCTTCAGTTCAATAATCTGCTTTGGAGCTAGGCCTTCATAATTAGCTGCAAATTCAGCTTCATCGTAGATTTGAATATCACTAATACCACGCTTAGTAAAATATACTTTAGTCCTCTTATCCACTAATTGCAGTTCGTCCTTGTCACCAGTAACAATTATAACCTCAATATTTTCTGGCGCATGTACAGCAAAAGTACCAATTATATCATCAGCTTCATAATTATCTAGTTCTAAAGTACGAATTCCTAAAGTTTCCAATACCTCCATAGACAGGGGGAACTGGGATTTTAATTCTGGTGGTGTAGGTTTACGTTGGCCTTTATAATCGGCAAACATTTCTGTTCTAAAGCTTTTTCTAGATTTATCAAAAGCTACTGCCATATACTTAGGTTGTACATCCTCTAAAAGTTTAACCAGCATATTGCACAAACCATACACTGCACCTGTAGGAATTCCTTTTTTATTTGTTAAAGGAGGTAGTGCAAAGAAAGCTCTGTGTATTAAACTACTACCATCAACTACTAGAAATCTATCAGCCATTTTTTCTCCTTTGCCAATACATTAATGTATCTAGACAAGTAGAGCACCACCTAAGGGTGATGCTCTAAAATTTACAAACTTAACCTACAATATTACTTTTGAGCAGGTTCTTCTTTACGAGGCAATTGAATGGTAAAATCTCTAATAAGAGGTTTTTCCTTTTCAACAGAGAACGCAAATACTAATGCTGCTTGAGGAATTTTAGAATAGCTAGCTTGGAATTCCAAAATATCAGCATCATCCAATTTAGTAATTAAACGAAGAGTCTTGCTATTTAAAGCACCAAAATTTGTATCTGTAAGTTTTTTGAAATTATTAAAGCTTTCTTCGTTAAAATCATTCTTAAATTCAGGATTTAACATAGGTTCGATAGCTTTGTAATTAGTAGCAGTAACAAATTTATCAATGATAAACAATTCGCTATCCAACACTTTACCAGGAGTTGCACTACATACAGAGCAAACCGCTAACATCATAACGGTAGCTAACATCAGAATAATTTTTTTCATAATTTTTCCTTTCTTTAGGCTTATTTACCGAAGCCAGCAACAATGCGCTCCATAGCTTCAATGGTATTCTCGCGACTACCAAAAGCAGTTAATCTGAAATAGCCTTCGCCGCATTTACCAAAACCAGCGCCAGGAGTACCAACAATACCAAATTTTTCTAACAACATGTCAAAGAATTCCCAGGAACCCATGCCATTAGGACATTGCAACCAAATATAGGGGGAATGAACACCGCCAAAATACTTGATGCCAACTTTATCTAAGCCCGCCATCATAATTTTTGCATTTTCTTGATAGTAAGCAAGATTTTTACGACATTGCTTTAAGCCTTCTTCACTGAAGATAGCTTCTGCACCACGTTGGATAATATAAGATGTGCCATTATACTTAGTTGTTTGACGACGCAGCCACATTTTGTTCAAAGACATCATGTTACCTTGTTCGTCAGGACGAACTAATTCTAAAGGAACAATAGTATAGCCACAACGAGTACCGGTAAAGCTACCTAATTTAGATAAAGAGCATAGTTCAATAGCACATTTTTTTGCACCAGGAATTAAATAAATGCTACGGGGAACTGCAGGATCACTTACAAAAGCTTCATAAGCAGCATCAAACAGAATAACAGAATCATTCTCCAATGCATAGGCAACCCATGCCTCTAGCTGTTCCTTGCTATATACTGCACCTGTGGGATTATTAGGAGAGCACAGGTAAATTACGTCAGCTTTAATATCTTTAGGAGGCATAGGCAGGAAGCCATTCTCCGGATTGCCTTCCATATATTTAATATTACGGCCGCACATAATATTAGTATCCAAATATACAGGATATACAGGATCTGGAATTAAAATAGTATCTGCATTACAGAACAAATCAGTTAAATTGCCACAGTCACTTTTAGCACCATCGCTACAGAATATTTCCTTAGCATCAAGTTCAACACCAAAATCAGCATAGTAGCCTGCTACAGCATCCTGAAAGAATTTATAGCCTTGTTCGGGGCCATAACCATGGAAAGTATCAGCTGACCCTTGGTCGATAGATGCTTTTACCAGAGCATCCACAACACAACGCGCTAAAGGCATGGTAACATCACCAATACCCATACGAATTATTTTCTTATCAGGATTTGCAGCTGCATATGCCGCAACTTTATTTGCAATGTCAGCAAACAAATAACTTTCTTTTAAATTTGCATAATTACCATTTACAATAGCCATTATTTTATCCTCCATTATAGCTTAATTTCTCTATATCTATTATGTTTTAAGAAACTATAAAAGAAATAGCATTCCGAGCTCCCCCTCAAAATTGCTCTTTCATAGTATTATGCGCTTATTGTAATTATTGAAGAATTTCGTCAGGAATGTCAATTACACCAGTAAATGCTGTTTCTGCAGGACCTTCTAAATAAATAGTTTCATTACGCATATAAGTAACCTTCAAAGTACCGCCTTTAGCAATAACGGTTAAAGGTTTATTACGGGAACCAGCATTGCCAAGCATAATGCTAGCAGCGGCTACTGCACAAGCGCCAGTACCACAAGCTAAGGTTTCACCACTACCGCGTTCCCATACACGGAATTTAACAGTTTCTTTATCAATAACTTCAACAAATTCTGTATTAACACCTTCAGGGAATAAAGGATGATGCTCAAAGCGAGGACCAAACTCTTCCAAATTCAAGTTATCGATATCTTTCATGAAAGTTACAAAATGAGGATTGCCCATAGAAAGAGCTGTTCCGTTATATACTTCCATTTGAATCTTGTCCATTGCTAAGCCTTGATCAACAAATACATAGTGATCACTGATCATAGGAATCTCGGTAGTTTTGAAGATAGGTTGGCCCATATCTACTTTAGCAGATACAACTTTACCATCTTCTACGTTAACTTCAACAGTCTTGATACCAGATAAAGTTTCAATTGTAATAGATGTTTTGTCAGTTAAACCTTTATCATATACAAATTTAGCAACGCAACGGATACCATTGCCGCACATCTTTCCTTCAGATTGATCCGCGTTAAACATACGCATTTTAAAATCTGCGACATCAGATTTGCATACGCAAATTAAACCATCGCTACCGATACTAAAATGTTTACGAGAAACATATTCAGAAATTTTTCCCATATTCGGGAGTTCTTCCTTAGTGCAGTCAACATAAACATAATCGTTGCCAGCACCATGCATTTTGGTGAATTCTATTTTCATGGGGTGTTCTCCTTTCTCTCTAGGAACTTATTATATTATTATACCAAATTATTAAGCTTTTAGCATCATTTTTTTATAATTAATAAATTATCTTATTTTCTTTAAGCTTAAACTTTTTAAAAGTTACTATTGTTTGTTCCCAATCCAGTTGACTCAACTTAATTACACTCTCATCAACATTTCTATCCTGTAAAAATTTGTAAATGTAATCATCACGGAAACCTATATCTGCAGCATCTTTAGGAGAATTTCCATAATATACTACTTTAATATTAGACCAAATAGTAGCTGACATACACATTGGACAAGGATAACATGAAGTATATAATTCGCAACCAGATAAGTCATAATTATTGAGATTCTTAGCTGCATCTCTTATAGCCTGCATCTCAGCATGACAAGTAGGATCATTATTTTTTAGAACTTCATTATGACCGCGTCCTACAATTTCACCATTTTTAACAATAACAGCGCCAAAGGGACCTCCATCATTGGTCATAAGATTTTTTTC
>JAKSOK010000077.1 GCA_024405615.1 Phascolarctobacterium sp. | reverse complement strand
CTTTTAACTGGTGGTATGAGAAAGAAAGCTCGTCAGGAGCTTTTGTTAAATCTGCAATTAGGCCTTATAGATGTACTTGTTGGTACTCATGCATTACTGCAGGAGGATGTTATTTTTAAACAGCTGTCCATAGCTATAACAGACGAACAACATCGCTTCGGTGTTGAACAAAGAGCAAAGCTGGCTAATAAATCAGCTCAAGCACCGGATATGCTAGTAATGACTGCTACGCCTATTCCTAGAACGCTGGCTTTAACTGTATACGGCGATTTAGATGTGTCTATTATGAAGGGGAGACCTCCAGGTAGGAAACCGGTACAAACGCTGTGCTACGGTCAGGATATGCGCTCTCAGGTGTATGCAGGAGTTGTGCGTCAGGTTCAGGCTGGTAACCAGGTGTATGTGGTTTGTCCGTTAATAGAAGATAACGAGCAGGTGGATGCTCATAGTGCTGAACAGGTATACGAGGAACTGAAACAAAGCTTCCTGAAGAATATACCTAGTGCACTTCTACATGGCAAGCAAAAGCCTGTAGAAAAAGATGCAGTCATGAATGCCTTCACTCAAGGTGATATTAAGGTTCTTGTAAGCACAACTGTAATCGAGGTTGGTGTCAATGTGCCCAAAGCGACGCTTATGGTCATTGAAAATGCTGAGCGTTTTGGTTTAGCACAATTACATCAATTACGTGGCCGTGTTGGTCGTGGACAAGTGCAATCCTATTGCGTTTTGTTAGCGGGAAATAATAATCCTGAGGTTATGGAACGCTTGCAGGTTTTACGAGATAGTGACGATGGTTTTTATTTAGCTGAAAAAGATTTAGAGCTGCGTGGAGCTGGACAATTATTTGGCTTGCGCCAGCATGGCTTGCCGGATTTACATTTGGCTAATATTTTGCGTGACGTGGATAAAATTGCCGAAGCTCGTAGCTATGCTCAGAAATATGTGGAGCAATGGTCAGAAGAAGAACTGCATAAACTTATAGCTATGCAATTTGGTGAACGCTTTGACATGATCTTTAATACATAAAGGAGAAATTTATGGATAAGAATATAGAAGGAATGTCCGAACAGGAAGCCTTTAAATGGTATATGGAAGCAGCTGCTAAGAATGATCCTGAAGGTCAATTCTGTGTGGGGTGGTGCTATTTTATGGGTCAGGGAGTCAGTGAGGATAATGCAGAAGCTTTTAAATGGTTTGCAAAATCTGCTGCTCAGAATTATGGCGCAGCTGCGCATATGATGGGTATTTGCTATGAAAGCGGCTTCGGTGTAGAAGAAGATATAAAAAAGGCTGCTAGTTGGTTTGGCCAAGCTGCAAGATTAGGCAATCCCAGTGCTCAGTATCGCATGGGCAAATGCTATGCCGATGGTCTTGGAGTAGAGCAGGATGATGTGAAGGCTTTTCAATGCTTTTATGAATCTGCAACTAACGGTAGCGTACAGGGATTAACTGAAGTTGGCATCTGCCTTGCTACTGGTAAAGGCGTAGATAAAGATCCTGAAAATGCTTTCCAATGCTTTAAAAAAGCTAGTGAACCGCAAAACTATCCAGGAGCGCTTTTGAATTTAGCTCAATGCTATGAAATTGGCTTTGGTACCAAGAAAAATTTACGAGAAGCAAAGCGCCTTAAAGATTTGGCTAATATGGTTGCCGAAGCTTTGGCGAATAATTAAGGACTTTAAATTTATCAATAATAAAAAATACTTTTATTGTCAAAGGGATTTAATTGTGCTAAAATTGTAATGTGGTAATGTCTTTACCATGCTAAACAATATTGGTGCAAATATTTGATTTTGCATTGATCTGGTAGCTGTAGCTACCGCAAAAAGAGGGGGAAAAACAATGGGCGCATTTTTTGGTGTTGCTTCCAAAAGAGACTGTGTTTTAGACATTTTCTTTGGTGTTGATTATCATTCTCATTTAGGTACATTAACTGGCGGTATGTTGATTCACGATAAAGAGAAAGGCTTCAATCGTCAGATTCATTCTATTTCTAATACTCCGTTCCGTACAAAGTTTGAGCCTGATCTGCCAGACTTTAAGGGCTGCAGTGGTTTAGGCTGCATTAGTGATACTGATCCTCAACCTTTGCTGGTGCGCTCTCGTTTAGGCGTTTATGGTATCGTTACTGTAGGTATTATTAAAAATGCTGATGCTTTAGTAGAAGAACATTTTAAAAAGCATCATCATGAATTCATGGCCATGAGTAATGGTAAGGTAAATGTTACCGAATTGGTAGCTTCTTTGATTAGCGAAAAAGATAATTTAGTAGATGGTATTCGTCACGTTCAAGAAGTTATTGAAGGTTCCATGACCATCTTGATTTTAACCGAAAAGGGCGAAATTATTGCTGCACGTGATAAGGTTGGTCGTTTACCCATTCACGTAGGTAAGGATGAGGATGGCTATTGTGTATCCTTCGAATCCTTCGCTTATCATAAGTTAGGTTATGAAGATGCTTATGAATTAGGACCTGCAGAAATTGTCAAGGTTAATGACGAAGGCATAGAAACTCTTGCTCCTGCAGGTAAGGATATGAAGATTTGTGCATTCCTGTGGACCTATTACGGTTATCCCAACTCCAACTACGAAGGTAAAAACGTAGAAGTTATGCGTATGGATAATGGTAAGATTATGGCTCGCAATGACGCAGAAAATGGCGGCATTCCTGATCTTGACTATGTAGCAGGTGTTCCTGACTCCGGTGTTCCTCATGCTTTAGGTTATGCTCATGCAAGTGGCGTTGAATTTGCCCGTCCGTTTGTAAAATACACTCCGACCTGGCCCCGCTCCTTCATGCCTACCAACCAAAGCGTACGCAATCAGGTAGCTAAGATGAAACAAATTCCTGTTCCCGAACTGATTGATGGTAAGAAACTGCTGTTGGTAGATGACTCTATCGTACGTGGCACTCAATTACGTGAAACTGTAGAATTCCTATACAGTGCAGGTGCTAAAGCTGTACATATGCGTTCTGCTTGCCCTCCCATCATGTATGGTTGCAAATATTTGAACTTCTCTAGCTCTAAGTCCGAAAATGAGCTGCTAGCTCGTATGGTTGTTCAAGAGTTGGAAGGCGATGAAGGTCAAAAGCATTTGGATGAATATGCAGATGCTCGCACCGAACGTGGTAAATGCATGCTGAAATGCATTTGCGAGAAATTCGGCTTCGATTCCTTAGGTTATCAATCCCTGGATGGTTTGTTAGAAGCAATCGGTCTTGATAAAGATAAGGTTTGCACCTACTGCTGGTCCGGTAAAGAATAATAAAAAATAAAGGCTGTCATTATATGGCAGCCTTTTTCTATGAAAAATTAAAGCTGCTACCATAAGGTAACAGCTTTTTTGTTTAATGCATTAGGAGTTTTCTAAGGATATCTAAAGGAATTACTAGAATTGCTATGGCAATGCAAAGTAACCAGTGTTGAGGTGCAAGCGGCTCTACGCTGAGTACTTCGCCACCAAAGGTTACGAAGATAAATTGAATGGCGAGGATTGTTCCCATAACTGCTAAGAATTGTGGATTCAGGCCAATATGCTTAAGTACGTTAACACTATCGGTACGGGCATTAAAGCCATTAAAGGTTATAGCCATCATGAAGGTAGCGAAAAGTGCTGACTTCAAATAGGTTATATCCACATCACCAAAAAGATTACGAACTGGCGCAAAGAAGAGTATGGCTAAGCAAGCTAGGGTAATATAAGTTGCACTAAAAAGTACCTCAGTGTACATTTCCTTGGTGATAATGCTAGCATCACGGGCGATAGGCTTGTCTAACATGAATTCTTTGAGTGCTGGCTCGGCACCATAGGCGATAGCCGCTAAAGTATCCATAGCTAGATTTATAAGTAATAATTGAATTACTGTAAGCACGATGTTTTCGCCTAGCAGAGGACCAATAAAGCAGGTGGCTACAGCTGCCACGTTGACGGTCAGTTGGAAGATAAGGAACTTGCGAATGCTCTTGAACATGGTTCTGCCGTAGAGAATTGCTTTTTCGATAGAAGAGAAATTGTCATCGAGAATAGTGATATCGCCTGCTTCTTTGGCTACTTCAGTACCACTACCCATAGCAAAACCAACGTCAGATTTCTTGAGGGCAGGGGAGTCATTAACACCATCGCCGGTCATACCAACAACTAAGTTGAGTTCTTGGGCAATACGTACTAATCTGCTCTTGTCAGTTGGTAAAGCTCTTGCCACAACTCTTAATTGCGGTAAATCTTCTTTTAATTCCTCATCGGTAAGCTCGTTAAGTTCTTGAGAGGTGAGAACAAGATTTTCTTTATCGGTAATGAGGCCAGCTTCACGTGCTATGGCTGCAGCGGTTTCCTTACGGTCACCGGTAACCATGACAACCTGAATACCAGCTTTTTGTACTTCTTTAATAGCAGCAGCAGCTTCCTGACGAACATTGTCGCGAATAGAGGCTACACAAATTAAAGTCCAATCACTTTCAGGATTTTCACCAGGCGCCTTAGCAACAGCAATGAGGCGCATAGAACGACTTGCTTGGGCATCTAAATAGCTTAGGAGATAATTGCGCTCCTTGAGCTCTTTTTGGCGACCTTTGCGGTCCAAATAATAGGAGCATTTTTCGATGAGCTTTTCCGGAGCTCCTTTAATATAGGTCACTTTGCCCTCAGGACGTTCTAAGACGATACTAGAGCACTTCTTGGTAGAATCAAAAGGATCAAAGGAAAGGAGCTCTTCTTTTGTATAGGAACCACTCATATTTTTAATGAGAAAATCTAAAAGCGCACGGTCCGTACTGTTACCGCCGATAATTTTACCATTGGAAGCATTAGCACTATTATTAGAGCCGATGCCTGTTACAACTTCAGCTTTTAGTTCAGGGGAAATCTCATCTAAACTGCTGAAGGACTTTACTCCACCAGTGCAAAGTTCTACAACGGAAAGCTTGCCTTCAGTAATGGTGCCAGTTTTATCGCTAAATAAAATACTTAAGCTGCCCGCAGTTTCCAAACCTTTAATTTTGCGCACAAGGACATTGTCCTTAGCCATTTTAAAGCTTTGCAGAGACATCAAAAGGGAAGTCAACATGGGAAGACCTTCTGGTACTGCGCAAACAATGACAGTTACAGCAACGGTTATAGCATCGATGATGAGGCGAACCCAAGCCCACACTCCTTGCGGTGCAGGTCCCACAAAAATAGTTTTTGCTAAAATACCTACAATTATGAGGATTGCTCCTATGTAGCCAAAAGCAGAGATTTGATGTGCTAGCTTACCTAATTTTACCTGAAGCGGAGTCTCGCGGGTTTCTTCCTGTACCTCTAAAGCAAGTTCGCCAAAGAGGGTTTTATCGCCAACTACTTTGGTTTCCACATAACCTTCACCGCTGCAGATAACTGTGCCACGATAAAGATAGTGTTTGTTAAGTAAATCTTTAGTATCGTAGCTTTCTTTCAGAGGATTAGGAACTTTATCTGCTTCTTCAGTTTCGCCGTTGAGGGTTGCTTGGTCAACTTTAAAATTACCCTCTAAAACTTCGCCGTCAACAGGAATTTTGTCACCTGGTTGTAAAAAGACTACATCTCCAACAACTGCCTGATTAATATGAATTTGTTGCAGATTTCCATCACGGACGACCTTAATAAGTTCTTTAGCAAGTTCATCCGCTTTAAGGGCAAGAGCTTTGCCTTCCTGTTTACTTTCGCTAATAGCAGCTACGCCATTAGCAATAAAAATTGCCACAAAAACGCCAAAGGGTTCGTACCATTCAGCTTGTCCAAGAAAGAAGAGGAACATTTGGATAACTAGGGCTACCATTAGAATCATAATCATAGGATCCTTAAAGCCCTCGAGAAACTTTTTCCACAAAGGTTCTTTGCTGAGCTCCGTTAAGGCGTTAGTGCCATGAGCTTTACGACTTTCGAGAACCTGAGTGTCAGTTAAGCCGATATACTTCATATTGATCAACTCCTTATATTGTAGAAGTATTATATATGTGTTTGTAACTATGTATTATAACATATTTTACATTTAAGTTCATTAGGCTTTTGGAAAAAGTAAATATTCTTGTATACATAAAGTAAAGGTTTTACAGAAACCTAGTGCAATGGTATAATATAAGAAGATGATACCTTTGGGTAATATAGGGAGGTAAAAAATTATGGCTTACAAGCTGTGGTCCATGTTAGAAGAAATGAAGAATGATTACGAATGGGTAGAATTATCTCATTCTATGAATAACGATAGTCCTGTATGGGCTGGTATTCCTGCAGGTTCTGTAGAGGTTGGCAAAACTGTTTATGATTGGGGCAATCCTATGCTGGAATGCTTAATTCAAACCTTTAAATTCCCTGGTCAATATGGTACTCATATTGATTTCCCGTCCCATTTCATTAAAGGTGCTGTTGGTTCTGATGCTTTCGGACCGGAGCATGTAATTTTCCCTTTATGTGTTATCGATATCACTGCTAAGGTAAAAGAAGATGTGCATTATGCAGTTACTGTAGAAGATATTAAGGCTTATGAAGAAAAATATGGTCCTATTCCTGATGGTGCCTTTGTCGCTTTACGTACAGATTGGGCTAAAAATTGGCCTTGCATGGATAAACTGAGCGGCATTGCTGAAGATGGCAGCGAGAATTTCCCTGGTTGGTCTTTACCGGCACTGAAATACATCTATGAAGAAAGAAATGCTGCTGCTAATGGTCATGAAACCTTGGATACCGATGCTTCCGCTGAAGCTGCTAAGGCTGGCGATTTAGCTTGTGAACGTTATGTTTTGGCTTCTGGCAAAGTGCAAATTGAAGTTCTAGATAATCTTGATAAAGTAGCTCCTGCCGGTGCTCTTTTAGTATGTGCGTGGCCTAGAATTGAAGGCGCAACAGGCTTGCCCGTACGTGTATATGCAATTACCCCTAAACAGCAATAAATTATAAGTAAATTAAGTCCATTGTCTTTGCGGCAATGGACTTTTTATATTGCGTTAAAACAAACTGAAACAATACAAAAATAAGCTTTTGTATTGTTAATTTGCAATTTTAGTAGTATACTATACCATATAGTTATGCTTTTATTTTAATGTTATATGGACTTATATTTATAAACTATTACCTTGGAGGATTGGCATGGAGTTACCGATAGTATATAAAAAATTTGAGAATGATATTGTGGAAGATTTCTACACAGTTTTAGTAGAGGATTCCATTAGAGCGAATGTACCTGAAAGAGAAGCACAAAAGCAAGCTAAAAAGTTTGCTAGTCGTATTCCTAAGTACGATGCTGATATGCTGCACCAATTGTATGATTTATATAAAAAGGGTGAGCATAGTTTAGCTGAAGTACATGATTACGCTATTCAGTTATTGTTCCAAATGTTTTGCCGTGATAATGGTTTAGCTCCAGAAGCTGTTGAATATTTTTTAACGCTTAGAGAAGAATTAATCGAAGCCGAAACTGGCTTTGCTTCTTCTATTAAATTTACAGAGAATGTTTTGACCTATTATCTGAGAGGTTTGTGCTATTATTTACACGAGCTAGAGCCGGAGAAGGATCAACAAGCAATTGTTGATGAAGCTACTGCTGAAACAAAAAAAGTTCAGGAGCAGGATGAGAATGTACTGCCGAAATTTTATAATGAATATAGAAAAGGCAACATAACTTTGGTTGAAGCTACAGATAGTGCTTTAAAAGCTTTGCTCGAGAACTATTTAGAGCAAAAGGGTGACAATAAAGCTAAGGTTGAACAACTACTTGGCCTTTTGATGCAAATGTAATCGATTAATAATTTACAGATGCATAAAAGTAGAATAATTTATAGAGGTGACCTACAGATTGGTCACCTTTTACTATATGCTAGCAATTGACAAGATTATGACATAATCATGAGTTATAATTAAATAAAAGTTAAGAGGCAAAGGAGGAAGATGGATGCTAAAGTATATTTTACAAATTGTAATGTGCTGTTTAATGTTGCAGACCCAAGCTTTTGCCCAAGGCTTAGATTATTCCTCAAAGGATTATGATTATAAGGCGGACAAACGCATTCTTGTTAGCTATAGCTACAATGCGGAGGCTGACGATGTGCATGAATTGGCATTAGCGGATGCCTTTGATAAACGCTATACTAA
>JAKSOK010000076.1 GCA_024405615.1 Phascolarctobacterium sp. | reverse complement strand
GAGTAAAGCCGGAAGTACCAACGTTGTCACCATTTTTAACGAATTTTGCAGCTTCATCAGCTTCCATTACTAAGCCTTTAACTGCGTCACAGATGCGATCTTGAATGTCGATCATTTTAACTTCCTCCTTAAAATTTATAGGACTTGTTTTAGGGTCTCCCCTATTTAACTCAGCTGCTATACTTGAGCAGCCAAGATTTGGATAAACTTTTGAGCATAGCACATCTATCCTCACTTAATAGTATTCTACATAAACAGGAAAATTCCTGCCATCGCGTAGTTTTTTGTGCTGTAAATGTGCAAGTTTTACCGAATATATAATAGCAAAAATAATTGCCTTTTTCAAGTATTTTCTAGCCTGTTAACGAAATTCGTTTTAATCCTCGTTAACAACGCCCATTGTGTAAAGTTTTCCTACTACATCGTAGGCAGAAAGCGGCGTTGTGAACACAGCTACATCATTTACGCTTGCCTTATGCAGAGTTTCCTCTGCTACGGGAGCATCGCCAGCAACAATAACACCAGCTAAGCCAATTAAAGAAGCTACAGCAGCAACATTTTGATGGCCTTGCATGGTAACCCAAAGCATACCAGCTTGAGCTTGACCCATAGCATTACTCAGTAGATCAGAAACATAACCGCCTTCAACATCAACATACAGAGCATCTTCAGATAAATCTTTAGTTACTAATTTTAAATTAAGTGCTTCAGCTACTTCTTTCAGTTTCATTTTTTATCCTCCTCATCCTCTATGGGCTTTGGTTCACTATATAAGGGAATCTGATTTACTAAAGCAACCATTCCCTGTGCCATCTTATGAACACTGCCCCGCAATTTAAATATACAATCTATTTCTGTGGCTTTCCCCTGGACAATATCTTCTGCTAGACATTGGCAGCTCGGTGCGCCACAAGCACCACAATCCAAACCAGGCAGAGAATTCAAAACCTCTTCCATACGTTCAAATTTTTCCATGGCAGCAATAATGTCATCATCTAATTGCATCATAGGTCTAGGTATAACCTTCTTACGATATTTAGCGGATTCAGGAAAATCCTCTAAAACCATGGAACGACTAAGGGTTTCAACCCTATCTAGCGGCTCGACCTTCTGCATATCTTGCATACGTTGACGGAGATTTGATTCGGCAACAAAGCGATTCTCTGCAGCTAGAAGACCACCGATACAGCCTACTGGACAGGAGCTTAACTCCGCATAGTCGAGATTAGGCATTTTATTCATAGAAACCTGTTCTAAGAATTCATATACATTACGAATACCATGGACTGCAATGGCATTATCTAGTCCAGCAGCACGAATTTCACCGCCACTACCGCCCCATCCCATACCGTAGGAGGAACCAGTCTGAACCTTTAAAGAAGCATTGCCGCCAAGACACTTTAAAAGCCTACCATAAATGTCCGCCATGTTAAAGCTTCCTGTAAGTTGAGTGTCTTCAACGTCAGCTGATTGTTTAATATTAGTTTCCTTGGAAGGACAGGGAGAAATAAACCAGACTCCAACTTCTTCCGGAGCTATGCCCAACTTAGAAACGGTTTGTCGCTTTACATAAATAGCTGCAGCTTCCACAGGTGGCAAAACAGGGACTAGCTGTTTGATGAGCTCTGGGAATTTTACCTGAATCAAGCGCATTATAGCCGGACAGGTACTTGAAAGCAACGGCTTTCGTCCCCCCATATAATTCATGACATAATCAGCTATTTCTTTAGAAATATACTCAGATGCCAAAGATACATCAAAGATTTCATTAAATCCTAAATTATGTAAGCCCTGCCAAATGCTTTCTAAAGATACACTAGGTGGAAACTGAGCATATAACGAAGGAGCCGGTAATACTATATTATAAGCATATCCTTTTAACTCCTCCAGTTCCATGCTATCAACAGTAAAAGCATGATATGGACAAGCTACTGCGCAGGCGCCACAGTCAATACAACGGTCAGCAATTATTTCAGCTTTACCGTTACGAACGCGCACAGCCTCAGTAGGACAAGCTTTAACGCAACAAATGCAGCCCTGACATTTTTCTTTTTGCAATTGTAGAGAATGCACATACACGGACTGAGCCATGCTTCAACCTCGCTTTATAAATCCTCACTCTTGTGTTTAAAGGTCATTACAATATTTGTACCTTTACCAACAGTGGATTGAATATCAATATCATCAGAGCATTTTACCATATTAGGTAAGCCCATACCAGCACCAAAGCCCATTTGACGAACATAATCCGGTGCTGTAGACCAGCCTTCTTGTAAGGCTTGTTTAATATCAGGAATACCAGGTCCCTCATCAGATACAGTAATAATGGTCTTATCAGGAAAAACCTCGGCACAAACATTGCCGCCACCTGCATGAATAATAACATTCATTTCGGCTTCATAAGTACCAATAGCTATACGGCGTACCACATCTGCCGGGATACCTATGCGTTGTAGAGTTTTCTTTATTTTAGCGGAAGCTTCACCCGCTACATCAAAATTGCCGCCTTCGCAAGCATAATTTAATTTCACACTCATTATTTTTCTCCTCTTTTACATCCCTTTAAGCCAGCCTGATATAAAATACCACAAGCTTCAAAAAGAGTATGTTCCGTCGCTAACATAGGTAAATTATTTTCAGTAGCTTCCGCCACGATAATATCACTTGGTATTTTACCACGCACAAAAACTATAGCACTTAATTCTGTCATATCTGCTGTGCGTACAACCTGTATATTTGTTAAGCCTGTACAGAGCAAACTATTGCATTTACAAAATGCCAAAACATCGCTCATCATGTCACTGCCGCAGCAGGTTTCAATTTTTCTGTCTAGCAAATCTTGCCCGCATAGCACGTCTGCATCCAACAGTCTAACAATATCCTGTAAAAGCATAAAAGCACCTCCATTATAATCATGGATTACAAAACATTCTTACATTAGATTTTACTATTTATTATCAGCGGTGTAAATACTTTAGACAGGTATACATTATCTACCATATGTCTACAGTCATATTTTCGGTCTATAAATTACAGATATTCATTATTGGCGTTCATTTTACGACAAACTAATACCAAAATTCCTAAAAACCAGAATAACATTCCCATTTGAGTATTAAAATAAATATGGTCCGTAAGTCCACCTATACTCAAACCAGAAGCAGCTAAAACATAACCCGTCCCCATAGCTCTCAGCCAAGGAGTTTTGCCACGGCAGGATAATCTAGCTGCATTATAAATAAAAATCACTAGAACGGTCAAAAAACAGAGAAAGCCAGGATATCCTAATTCTGCCCAAACATTTAAGAACATATTGTGGCAATGATACATAATTACATTTTTATCATCAAGATAAAAATTGTAGTCAGGAAACGCAAAGCGATAACCAAACCAACCTACACCCCAAGGATGTTCTTCGATCATAGCTTGAGTTCCTTCCAGATAAGCAAGTCTTAAAGCGGCAGATGTATCTTCACCACTTGTAATAGAAGCCAAACGGTGAATAACCGCCTGTCCGCCAATGACTACTGCCGCCACACCAATCCCCATTATAGGAACGATAGCCTTATGACAATAAAACACGGCAAAAATCAGTAAAGAAAATCCGCAAGCCAACCAATTACCACGAGAATAAGTATAAAGCAAGCACAAAGCTGCTAACAAACCTAAGGCTAAACAACCAAAACGAGTAATCCTATGTTGTTTTAATACGTGAAAGAAAGCACAGCAATAGGCTATAACCAGAACTAAATAACCACCTAAAATATTAGGATTAACCAATGTAGAATAAACACGAATTTTCAATTCTGGAAATTCATCAGGATCAGACCAAATACTGTCTGCAATAACGCCTAAAAATTTTTGTGCTACACCAACGCTACTAACAAATACTGCTATCGTTAGAAAGGCGCCAATAAGCTGCAAAGGCCTCGGTAAACGAAAGTATTTCTGCAAGCAATTTCCTAAGAAACTATTCCCCCAGCTTTGTTCACGAACCCAATTATATGCAAGATTGCTTTTTAAAGTAACGTCATTCTCTCTATATAATACCAAATGCTTTCTATCCTGCCAGCCATAACGCATCAGCACAAAGATCATGCCGCCATATTGACCAGCAACATAAACAAGATTCCAAGCAGACATAAATTTGTCGCCAGAAAAATTAAGGGAAAAAACAGCTATGGCCAAAAGCATATATAAAACCCATTGCTCCCAAGTATGCAAAACCTTTTCCTGAGAACGACCTTTATAAAAAGCTACCAAAAGGGCTGCGGCAAAGGTTAAATTCATGCAACCGCTAGCAAGTTCCTGTTGTAAAGGAATAACAGCCACGGTAAGTAATAGCATATAGTATATGTATTTTTCTATTTTAAAAGCAAAATCTTGCAAAATATTCACCTATTTATAAATAAAATTTCCATCTGTAGTATACCACAATCGTCTTTTATTTTAAAGCACAAAAAAGCTGCCGTGAAAACGACAGCTTTTAAATCAATTCATTTGCTCAGCTGCGAGCATCTTTTTAAATTCACCTACAAGGTAGAGGCTACCACAAACAACAATAACTCCTTGCGGTCCAGCTTCATCCAAAGCTTTATGGTAAGCAGTTTTTAAGTCAGGCATCGGTATAGCATTATCGCCAACTAACTTTGCAAGGTCACTAGCCTCTGCAGCTCTTGCACCTTGGTCAGCACGTACCGTATAAACCACATCTCCAGGTTTAATGAGAATATCAATAACGCCGTGCATATCCTTATCACCCATCATACCAAAGACAAAGCAAACCTTCTGGTCAGGGTAATATTTATCTAGAGCCTTACGTAAGGCTTCAGCACCATTAGGATTATGTGCGCCATCCATAATAATATCCGGCTCTGTGCTTATACGTTCGAGACGTCCAGGCCACAGAGTATTAGCTACACCAACATGCAAAGCTAATTCATTGATGCGATCATCTTGTTTTGATACTAACTTGGCAGCAACAACAGCTAAGCAAGTATTTTTAATTTGGTGTTCTCCAGGAAGCTTAATTTCATAGTCGGAAGCATAAAAATCACCTGCATGTAAAGTGAATTTTTGGCCTGTCATGGAGCTTTCTACTTCAGTACCCCAAAAAGCTTTTCCATATAAATATACAGGTGCTTCGCGGAACATGGCAAAGGTAACAATAGGACCTAATGCTTCATTGCCCTCTGCAGCTGTAACGACGGGTACCTTCTCTTTAATGATACCAGCCTTTTGCATAGCAATTCGTTCTATGGAATCACCTAAACGTTCGTTATGGTCCATAGCAACATTAGTAATTACAGAAACCACAGGAGTAATAACATTAGTAGAATCCCAAAGGCCACCCATACCTACTTCAATAACAGCATAATCAACCTGCTGTAAATGGAAATACAGAAAAGCTGCTGCAGTAAGAATTTCAAACTGCGTGGGTTGCTGACAAACGCCTTTCTTAACAATGCTATCCGCTGCTACCTTTGTAGCAGTCATAACCATTGCAAAATCTTCATCGCTAATATCCTTGCCATTAAGCTCTATGCGTTCATTATATTTTACTAAATGCGGAGAAGTAAACTTGCCTACCTTCAGATTAGCAGCTAATAAAATATTAGTAATCATACTAGCTACAGAGCCCTTGCCATTAGTACCAGTAACATGAACCGTCTTAATTTGTTGTTCAGGATTACCAAGTTCTTTCAGCAAGCCTTCTATGCGCTCCATTCCCAGTTGAATACCAAACTTTCCCAAGCCATCTAAGTATTCAAGGCTTTCAACATAATTCATAGTTTCACCTATAAAGAGGACAAGCACCAAGGTGCTTGTCCTAAATTTCAATTATAATGTTTTTAAATACTCGAGACGTTCCAAAATAGCAGCCTTCTTGGTATTCAATTCCTCAGCTTTTGCTTTTTCTTTATCAACAACAGCTTGAGGAGCTTTAGCCAAGAAACCAGCATTACCCAGTTTGCCGTTAATACGAGCCAGTTCTTTTTCGATAGTAGCTAATTCTTTACTCAGACGAGCATTTTCCTTTTCTACATCGATCAAACCAGCCAGAGGCAGGTAAACTTCTACGCCGCTAACAACAGTTGCCATAGCGTTTTCCGGTTTAGCAGCAGTAGCATCCAGAACAGTCAATTCACTAATGCCACCCATCAGATTGATATAGTTAGCGTTAGCTTCAATACCAGCTTTGAATTCCGGTGCAGCCAGCAGGGTTGCAGGAACCTTCTTGCCAGGATTTACATTAACTTCTGCACGCATGTTACGAATAGCCTTAATGGAATCCATAATAGCATTCATAAGTTTTTCAGCTTCATCATCAATCTTAGCATCGTCGCCCTTCGGCCAAGCAGAAATCATGATACTTTCTGCTTCATGAGGCAGGCATTGATAAATTTCTTCGGTGATGAAAGGCATATAAGGATGCAGCAATTGCATAGCGCTAGTTAATACTTCAGCCAGAACATGTTGTGCAGTTGCTTTAGCAGCATCGTTGCCATCGTTATTATACAGACGAGGTTTAGCCAATTCGATGTACCAGTCGCAAACTTCACCCCAGATGAAGTCGTAAATCATACGGCCTGCTTCGCCCAGCTCGAATTTCTCCAGCATAGCGGTAACATCTTTAGCAGTGTGTTGCAGACGGGACAGAATCCATTTATCAGCTAAGGTCAGCGGAGCTTGTTCAGCATTAGCATCATAATCGCCCAGGTTCATCAGTGCGAAACGAGATGCATTCCAAATCTTATTAGCAAAGTTACGGGTTGCTTCTACGCGCTCCCAATAGAAACGCATATCATTACCCGGTGTATTACCAGTAATTAACATGAAGCGCAGGGTATCAGCGCCATATTTTTCAATAACTTCCAGAGGATCGATACCGTTGCCCAAAGACTTAGACATCTTGCGACCTTGGCTATCACGAACCAGACCATGGATAAATACCTTTTCAAAGGGTACATCTTTCATGAATTCCATACCGGAGAAAATCATACGTGCTACCCAGAAGAAGATAATATCATAGCCAGTTACCAGTACGCTAGTAGGATAGAATTGCTTCAGCATAGGGGTGTTATGAGGCCAGCCCATAGTGCTGAAAGGCCACAATGCGGAGCTGAACCAGGTATCCAGAGCATCCTCATCTTGGTAAATATTAGCACTGGTGCAGTTGGGGCAATGGTGCAAATCTACGCGAGAAGCAGTTTCATAGCCACAGTCCTTGCAGTACCAAACGGGGATACGATGACCCCACCAAATTTGACGAGAAATACACCAGTCACGAATGTTTTCCATCCAACCGGTATAGTTCTTTGTGAAGCGTTCAGGAACAAATTGAGTACGACCATCCAGTACACAATCAACAGCAGGTTTAACCAAGGGTTGCATTTTTACGAACCATTGAGTAGAAACTAAGGATTCAACAGCACAGCCGCAACGTTGGCAGTGGCCTACGCTGTGAGAATATTCTTCAACCTTAACCAAAGCGCCACATTCGTCCAAATCTTTAACGATTTCTTTACGGCATTCTTCACGGGTCATACCTTCGTATTTACCGGATTCTTTAGTCATAATGCCGTCTTTACCAATAACTACGATGCTAGGCAGGTTGCAACGAATACCCATTTCATAGTCGTTGGGGTCATGGGACGGAGTAATTTTTACAGCACCAGTACCAAATTCCATATCAACATAATCATCAGCGATGATAGGAATGATACGACCAGTAATAGGCATCTTCAAGGTTTTGCCAACTAAATGGCCAAAACGTTTATCTGCAGGGTTAACAGCTACTGCGGTATCGCCAGGAATGGTTTCAGGACGAGTAGTAGCAACAGTCAGGTACATACCAGGTTCTTCAACAACCGGATATTGTACATACCACAAATGACCCGGATCATCCTTATGTTCAACTTCGATATCAGACAAAGCAGTATTACAGTTTACGCACCAGTTAGTGATACGAGTACCACGATAAATCAGGCCTTTTTCATACAGAGAGCAGAAAACCTCACGTACAGCTTGGCTGCAGCCTTCATCCATGGTGAAGCGTTTGCGATCCCAATCGCAGGATACGCCTAAATGCTTTAATTGGTTGATGATACGGTCACCATATTGGTCTTTCCAAATCCAAACGCGTTTCAGGAATTCTTCACGACCTAAATCGTAACGAGTTTTGCCCTCTTCTTTTTTGATAACTTCTTCAACTTTAATTTGAGTAGCCAGGCCAGCATGGTCATAGCCAGGCATCCACAGTGTGTTATCACCTAACATACGATGCCAACGAATCAGAATATCTTGCAGAGTATTATCCAGAGCATGGCCCAT
>JAKSOK010000075.1 GCA_024405615.1 Phascolarctobacterium sp. | reverse complement strand
TGTCCAACACCGCATCTGCAGCTCTGCTGTGCCCCATCGGTATCGCTATTGCTAAACAATTAGGCGCTGACCCGAAAGCAGTTCTGATGGCAATTGCTGTTGCAGCATCTTGCGCATTCGCAACTCCTGTAGGTACTCCTCCTAACACCCTGGTACTTGGTCCTGGTAACTACAAGTTCATGGACTATGTAAAAGCTGGCTGCGGTCTGGTAGTAGTTTGCTTCGTAGTATCCCTGGTTGTTATTCCTATCGTATGGCCTTTCTTCCCTGGCAAATAATTTGTTAGAGTAGGCAATATAATAGCTTAAAAGAGCAGCTCACTGAGCTGCTCTTTTTTTGTTAAGTATACTTATTTTCAACATTGAATATCTTGATTGTTATTGGTATAATATACTATGAGAGATTATTCAACGAAAAACAAGTCGTTAAATTTAAGTTAGTTAATAATATCTTAGGATAATGCGATAGGAGCATTAATTTTTTACGATATGCAAGATTTTTCAATTTCTAAACAATTTTTTAAAGACGTATGGTATTTAACTAAAAGCTATTGGCAGAGTGAAGAAAAAAAGAAAGCCTTTCTTTTATTAGGATGTATTATAGCTTTAACCTTAGGCGTTGTTTACATGTTGGTTTTATTAAACCATTGGTACAACAGTTTTTATAGTGCTCTGCAGGAATATAAAAGTGAGAAGATTTACGATGAACTAAAAAGGTTCTGTTATTTAGCCGCCATTTATATTGTTATGGCTGTATACTCCTATTATTTGCAGCAATGCCTGATTATTAATTGGCGTCGATGGCTAACAGAACGTTTTATTGAAGTGTGGATGAAGAATAAAACATATTATCATCTGCAAATGTTTGGGCATGATACTGATAACCCAGATCAACGTATCAGTGAAGACGTCAGCATGTTTGTAGAAATGACGTTGAGCATTACGATTGGGTTTATTAAATCTCTATGTACCTTAGGCTCCTTTGCCTTGATTCTATACAATATTTCTGGTCCCTTAAATTTTACTGCTTTTGGTAAGGCTTGGACTATTAATGGTTATATGTTCTGGGCTGCTTTTGCCTATGCAATTGTTGGTACCTGGGTAACGCATGCTGTGGGTAAGCGCCTTGTTTCTATCAACTTTATTCAACAACGCTACGAGGCTGATTTTCGCTTTAGTATGATTCGTATGCGCGAGAGTGCCGAGAGTGTTGCCTTCTATAGTGGTGAGAAACAAGAAAAGACGGTCTTTAAGGATCGTTTTAAACGCTTAATGGATAACTTTTGGGCTTTGGTTACCAAAAAGAAGCAGCTTGTTTGGATTAATTCAGCTTATTCCCAGGCAGCAGTAATTTTCCCCTTCATGGTTTCTATTGGTCGCTATCTATCTAAAGAGATTACTCTTGGTGGATTAATGCAGATTTCTAGTGCCTTTGGACGCGTACAGGATTCTTTATCTTTCTTTGTTGATACCTATACTAGTTTAGCACAATGGCAATCAGTAGTTGTCCGTTTAACTTTCTTCGGTAGACATATGCAGGAGGTTTCCAGTGATGCAGAGCGTTTTCATCTTGATCGTTTTGCAACCTCGCAAAATGTTGAAGCTGAAGCTATGCAGGTAAACCTACCTGATGGCAGCGTTTTACTTAAACCTATGAGTTTCGTATTAGAACCTGGTAAAAATGTTCTTGTGAAGGGTAGAAGCGGTTGTGGTAAAAGTACATTATTGCGTTCTATTTCTGGTATCTGGCCCTATGTAGAAGGAAAAATTAACCTTCCTGATAATAGACAATTAATGTTTATTCCGCAAAAGCCATATTTACCCCTTGGTTCTTTGCGAGAAGCATTACATTACCCGGGAAATATAGCTATTACGGATGAAGAACTTGTTGGTCTCATGGAGCTTTGTCAAATAGGCTATTTAAAGGATAAGCTGGACTTAGTCGCTGATTGGAGTCATGTTCTTTCCGTAGGCGAGCAACAAAGATTAGCCTTTGTGAGAGCTCATATCCAGAAGCCTCTGTGGCTCTTTCTAGACGAGGCTACTTCAGCTTTGGATGAAGATACCGAAGCCCGTATGTACGAACTCTTACAGAGCCGTTTAGGGGCTACTACGGTGGTTAGTGTTGGCCATAGAAGTACGTTAAATAAGTATCATCAACAGGTACTATTTATAAATAAAGAAGACCATAGTGTTAGCTTAAATGCTAATATCTGAAATTATAATTAGGGCAAGTGCCCAAGGAGGATTAATATGAATATTAAAGCTGAAAAATTTAACAAATTTGCTGAACAAAACATGCCTGGCATTTTCCAAATTCAAGAAATTCCTAATCATGAATTGCATGCTGTAGTTTTCAATACTGCAATGGAAGTTGATAAACAAAATCTGCCTTTCATGATGGTTATTGATGATAGCATTTATGTTATGTTCCAAGTTCGTTTGGCTAATGCAGTTGTTAATGATAAAAACAAAGTTGCTTTGCTGGAACACCTGAACACCTTGAACGAAACCTACAAAGTGTTCAAATATTATATTGATGAAAACGGTAGCATTATTATTGAAAGCGTTATTCCTTCCACTGATAACGAATTTGTTCCTGAAATGGTTCATGCTGTTGTAAATGTTGTTTATACTCACCTGCAAGAAGAGTACAAGAACATTATGAAAATTGTTTGGAGCAACTAATAATAGCATAGTGTTAAATTGATTTACATATATGTAGCTCTAATAGAAAATGCTAAAGGTCGGAATTTCCGACCTTTTTCTTTTGACTTTATCTATCTACGATGATGTATAGATTCTTGTTTAATAATTATCTTAGTAAGTATTACAAAATAAAGTTGACAAAATTTGCTTATTTTGATACAATAAATGCATTAAATTGACAATTTTATATGTCACCTAAAAGACATTGAAGGGAAGAAAACATCGTCTGGAAGTTACAGAGAGCCGTTGGTTGGTGTGAAGCGGTGCAAAGGATTTTGTTGATACTGGTCCCTGAGTTGCTCAGCTGATATGTAGGTTGGGACGTGTGGTCACGTTATAGGCAAGGGCCTTGTTAGAGGCTAAGAGGATGAAGTAATTCATCGAAATAGGGTGGTACAGCGTGAAGATTCTCGCCCCTAGTAATTTACTATGGGGCGTTTTATTTTGTGCCCCGCATTTAGGAGGAAATAATAATGAAACCTGTTAAAAAGTATATTCCTTTTGATTATGTACAATTGCCAGATCGTCAATGGCCTGAGAAACGTATTGAAAAAGCTCCTGTTTGGTGCTCTGTTGATATGCGTGACGGTAACCAAGCTTTAGTTACTCCTATGGGTATTGATGAGAAGGTTAAATTTTTCCATATGCTCACTGACATTGGCTTCAAAGAAATTGAAGTTGGTTTCCCTTCTGCTTCTGAAACCGAATATGCGATTCTGCGTACATTAATCGAAGGTAATCATATTCCTGATGATGTTTGGATTCAAGTTTTGGTACAAGCTCGTGAAGAATTAATCCGTAAGACTTTTGAAGCTGTTCGTGGTGCTAAAAATGTTATTGTCCATTTCTATAATTCTACTTCTACCTTACAACGTAAAGTAGTATTTGGTAAGGATATGGATGGTATTGTTGACATTGCTGTTAATGGCGCAAAGCTCATTAAAGAACTTACTGACGCCGAGGTTGCTCGTAGCGGCATGAATATTCGTTATGAATATTCTCCTGAAAGCTTTACTGGTACAGAAATTGACTTCTCTGTACGTATTTGTGAAGCTGTTATGGATACCATGGGGTCTACTAAAGAGAATCCTATTATTTTGAATCTTCCTTCTACTGTAGAAATGTGTACTGCTAACACTTATGCTGACCAAATTGAGTATTTCTGCCGTCACATTAAAAATCGTGAAGCTGCAATTATTAGTTTGCATCCTCACAATGACCGTGGTACTGGCGTTGCTTGTGCAGAGCTTGGTTTGATGGCTGGTGCAGATCGTTTGGAAGGTTGCTTGTTTGGTAATGGTGAACGTACTGGTAATCTGGATATTGTTACCGTTGGTTTAAATATGTTTACTCAAAATGTTGATCCTGAACTGGACTTCTCTAATATCATGGCATTACGTAAGGTATATGAAGAATGCACTCGTATGCAAGTACCTCCTCGTCAACCTTATGCTGGTGAACTGGCATTTACAGCTTTTTCTGGCTCTCACCAAGATGCTATTCGTAAGGGCTTTGAGTATATGAAGAATAGTGGCACTGAATATTGGGAAGTTCCTTATCTGCCAATTAACCCTGCAGATTTGAATCGTGACTACGAGCCAGTTATTCGTATTAATAGCCAATCCGGTAAGGGCGGTGCTGCTTTCGTACTGGAGCAAACCATGGGTTACAAGCTGCCTAAAGAGATGCATCCTGAATTTGGTAATATCGTTAAGGCAGCAGCAGATGATTTTGGTGATGAATTAACAAGTCTGCAAATTGTTAGCCTCTTCCGCAAAGAATATCTGGAACTGGAAGGCAAGTATAAACTGATTAGCCACAGCTTTAAAGAAGTACGTGGTGAAGATGGTGACGTTGATAGTTGTTTCGAAGGTGTTGTTAGCGTAGATGGCGAACCTAAGAACATTGTTGGTTATGGCAATGGTCCTATTAACTCCTTCTGTAAAGCTTTGAATAGCATTGGTCTGGCTGATTTAGATTTTGTCAACTATCACGAGCATGCTGTTGGCAATGGTTCTACTGCTAAGGCAATTTGCTATATCGAGGTTGAACGCGGTGATGGAAAACACTTCTTTGGTGCTGCAATTCATCCTAATGTTAATACAGCTGCAATGTTAGGTATTATCTGTGCTTCTAATAGAGCTGTTCGTGAAAAATAATTATTAAATAATAAAAGAGAACGTCGTTGGCGTTCTCTTTTTTCGTTAAAAATACATTATTGATGGCAGGAAATAACATATTTATCACGAAATAATAAATATATTATTTGCTTTTTTATATTTTTAGGAAGGGTCGGTAAGGTATATGAAAAATTTTATTAAAAATTACATTGCTGAAAACTACGATAATTATGTTAAAGATTTAGAAATCTTGACTAATATCGATTCTGGAAATGGCGATAGAGAAGGTACAGAAAAAGCCAATATGTTTGTTAAGGCTAAAATGGAAGCTATGGGTGCTAAGTGCGAGCTTCGTTATAATGACCGTGCTTGCCATTGTATTTCTCATTTATATGGCACTGGTAAAAATACCATCTTTTTAGCAGCTCATGTTGATACTGTATTTAATAAAGGCGAAGCAGCAAAGCGTCCGTTCACTATAGATGAGAAAAATTTTGCTTGGGGTCCTGGTGTAGGCGATGATAAAGCTACAGTTGTGGAAGTAATTTATGGTTTAGAGGCAATTGTAAAAGCTGGATTTACTGATTTTAAAGAAATTATCTATTATACTAATGGCGAAGAGGAAGGTGGCTCCCCTACTGCAGAAGCTATTGTAAATGAATTTGCTGCTCAATCAGACTTTGCAATTATCATGGATGTTGCTCGTCCTAATTGGGGTATTGTAACTCAACGCAAATGCAATGCTAAGTATAAAATTACTGTACAAGGTATTGGCGGTCATCATGGTAATGCATCTCAAGAATGTGCTAATGCCATTCATCAATTAGCTTATACCATTACTGAGCTGCATAAATTAGCAAGCCCTATGCCTGGCGATCCTTCTGAATACACTCCTGCAGCTTTAGCTGCTAAAGGTATTGTGGATGCAGGTCAGTTTATTCCTGAGAATACCGTTAATGTTGGCGTAATTGGTTCTACAAATGATAAAATTAGTGTTATTCCAGGTGATGCTTTCTGTGAAGTTAATATTCGTTGCTTCAAAGTTTCTGAAATGGAACGTATCAATAAAGCGGTGCATGATTTAGAAAATAAAATCGTGATTGCTGGTACTAAGGTTACCATTACTGGTGGAATGGTAACTGGTCCTATGCAAAAAACTGCTGAATCTCAAAAGATGATTGATGTTTATAGCCGTATTGTCAAAGAGGAGTTCGGTGGTACTGTTAGTGAATGGGTTGCTGGTGGTTTAACTGATGGTAACCGCGTAGCTAAGCATTGTCCTACCTTAGATGCTTTAGGCATTGAGAACTATGATGAACACTCTGATCACGAATCTGCAGATTTGAATACTGTAATTCCTAGAACCACTGCTTTTGCTTTGACATTAGCAGAATTGGCTGAAACCTTCTAATATGGTTTTCTGTTGAATACATAATATAAATAATGAGGATGGTGGGGTTTATGTTGAAAAAATTATTTACTGCTGGTTGTGTTGCTTGTGCTTTAGGCTTAGCTGCTTTTGCAATGCCTGCAACATCTTCTGCTGCAACTATGGCTGATTATGAAGGCTTACGCAATGTGACATCTCTGTCTCGTATGGATGTTGTTGATTTAGCTGAAGCTAGACGTACTGCTCCTGAACTGAAAGAGATTGGTGACTGGTATCGTCGCGTTGGTTACTATTGGGGTGATAAGGATTATGCCATCACTACTGGTTGGGCACCTCAAAAAATCCAATTAGTTACTCCGTATTCTCTGACTAAATATTTAGAATATGAAGCTAACCAAAACTTAATGAAACCAGAACAAGCTTTGCTGAATGAGGTAATGCAATACAAGGATATTGCTTGGGTTTGGGTATGGTCTAATGGTAGCTACAACATTCTGAATACAGATTCTCCTGCTCCGACTGTTGTTAATGTTGTTATTCACACTCCGGATAACAATTTCTACTATCCTTTAGAAAAAGCTCAATATATTCCGGCTAATGTTATGGCTAAGGCTAATCTGAAGCAAGCTCAATTGTGGCCTTTCCCTGCAAAACTTTTCTCTCAACGTAATGTTCCTTTCGAAGTTATTGTTGTTGACGATAAAGGCAACAAGAAACCTTTGAGCATTGGTAAAGAAAACTTAGGTAAATGTAAATAATATTTAAATATCACCAAAATACCACTGGCTAAGCTAGTGGTATTTTTTTAGTATCCCTAGCTATTTTTCTTACTTTATGGTATAATATAATGTACGTTTGTGTTCGAAGAACATAGGTAAATAAATTAAAAAAGGTGAAAAAATGGCTAAAAAAGAAAATAAATATAAGGATTATAACAAGCATAAAAATACTTACAATCCTACGGGATTGGCCGAATACATGGGTTTAGGTAGACCTATTGATTTTTACAATTATCCAACTCGTTTGGCATTAATGTTTTCTATTCTAGCTTTTGCTGGAGAGGTTATTTATCAAGGAACCTTTAACGGAGCTGCTTCAGGTGCTGCCATGATGACTGGTGCTAACGTTGGCTTCAGTTTCTTATTCAGCTTTATGATTGCTGCAGAATTAGATCCTGATCGTCGAGCTGGAGGACTTATTGCAGGCTTTTTAAGTGTATTAGGTGTACACTTCATGGGCGTAGGTAATATCATCGTTCTGTTATGGCTTTTGTGGATTTTGAGAATGTTTAATCGTACTGCTGGTGACCGTCATCGTATGGTGGATGACGTAATCATTATTGGTAGTGCTGCTTATCTTGGCATGAATGAGTTTTGGGTATATCCTATGTTAACAGGTGCAGCTTTTATTATTGAGACCCAATTACCTGCTGGTTTCTTTGGCAGCTATTTCTTGGCAGCAATGTCCTTCGCAACTCTCCTGTTCGCAGATATCACACGTGTTGTACCTGAATTGTCCATAGTGTATATTTATCTTTGTGCTGTAGCATTCATCCTATTCTTACCAGAACTGCGTATTGCGGGTTATTGTAAAGCTTTAGGCGACAAGGATGGCCAACCTTTGTATAAATACCGTTTGTGGGCTTCACAAGGTTGCTTCATCATGATTTTAATGTCTTTGATTGTTATGCATGGCGATAAACAAGCTTTAAATAATCTGCCAGCAATTATGGCAGCGGTTGGTACTGGTATTTTTATGGTTTATGATTTAGCTGTAAATAAGCCTTACGAAAGTGCAAGAAGATAATAATTGGGAGGAAAATACAATGGCTAATAGAAAAGCAAAGTTCACAACAAATGTAGGCGAATTTTTAATTGAATTATTTGAGGATAAGGCTCCGAAAACTACTAAGAATTTTATCGATTTAACTGAAAAGGGTTATTATAATGGCTTGATTTTCCATCGTATTATTGATGGATTTATGATTCAAGGTGGTTGTCCCAATGTTCGTTTTGAAGATCCTAAGGATTTACACAAAGAACCTATCGTTAAAGGTCGTCCCGGTACAGGTGGACCTGGCTATCAAATTGAAGATGAGTTTCATCCCGACCTGAAACATGATAGCGATG
>JAKSOK010000074.1 GCA_024405615.1 Phascolarctobacterium sp. | reverse complement strand
AACCCGTGACGTTGCTGCTGCTTCCATCATTCGCGAAAGCACTGCTCGTGGCAAGGGCGTAAAAGCGCTGGACGGCGTTGCAGTTTGGCTGGATACTCCTATCATCGACATGATTCACGGCGAAGGCACTATCGAGAAACGTATTCCTGGCATGATGCGTATGTACGCTAAATTCGGTATCGACATCCGCAAAGAGCCTATCCTGATTTATCCTACTCTCCACTACCAAAATGGTGGTATTCTCATCAACGATAAAGCAGAAACCAAGATTCCTGGCTTCTTCGTAGCTGGCGAAGCTGTTGGTGGCATTCACGGCACCAACCGTTTGATGGGTAACAGCCTGCTAGACATCATCGTATTTGGTCGTATTGCTGGTAAAGAAGCTGCTGCTAAAGCTAAAGTTACTAATATTGGCAAAATGAATATCGATCATGTAGCTAAATATGCTGCTGAAAAAGCTGCTGCAGGTGTAGTAAACGATACCCCATCTCCGAAACTGCTTCCTGTTTATACACATGGCAGAGACGCTAGATAAAGTTTATAGCAAATAATTAACAACGCTATCTAAGCCTATTTAGGTAGCGTTGTTCTTTAATTGTTTGCTTATATTTTTCTCCAAAATATATTCCTAGAATCTTGCTTTTTGCAAGCTAAAGGAGTACAATATTGAGCAAATCATTTTGAAAGAAGGGTTCTATTATGTTACCTGAAAAGAAATATATTGCTGCTTTTGATATTGACTGCCAAAACACCTTTACCCCGGTTTGCCCTGACGAACTGCCAGTTGTTGAAGGTGATCAAATCGTTGACGAATTAAATGCCCAAGCAAAATTTGCAAGCTTGCGCATTGCTTCCCGCGATGCTCATAGCATGAACGCTTTATGGTTAGTTGACGAGGCTCATCCTATCTATAGTCCTGTAGAAGGTAATCATCCTGACGTAGATATTCACTGGCCTGCTCATGCTATCATCGGTACCAAAGGCTTTGATTTTATTGCCGGCTTAGATCCTAAAGCTTATGATTTCCAAATTTACAAAGGCATCGAGCCTGATAAGCATCCCTATGGTGCTTGCTATCATGACTTAGGCAACAAGCTGTCCACTGGTGCTATCGAATATTTAAAGAGCAACGGCATTACCACCGTTATCTGCGGTGGCTTAGCAACTGACTATTGTGTAAAGAACACTGTTCTGCAATTAAAGGATGCTGGTTTTGACGTTATCCTTAACAAAGCAGCTTGCCGTGGTATCGCTCCCGAAACCATCGCTACTGCCATGGATGAAATGGCAAAAGCTGGCGTTAAATTCATTGAATGTGCTGCAGAATTAGCATAAAACTTAAAATATATAAATTATAGCGTAGAGCGTTTGCTTTACGCTATTTTTATTGCAAAATTTTATTATTCTACAAAAGGGAAACGTATTTTTTTGTCGAATTTGAATATGTTAAAGTGTTTTTATTTTTAAAATTAGAGGTGTATTTTGAACTACCATGATAGTAATAACACCACAAGAAAATATTGGTTAAGACTTTGGAGTATTATCCAAACCATGCTGGCACCATTTCTCTTTATAGTCGCCTTAATAACTAGAAGAGAAATGCACAGCACCAGCTATCTATTAAGTCTCTTAAGGTCTAAATGGTATCATTGGCGTTGCGAGCTTCCTGCAGGTCAATTTATTTTCACGCTTTACCTAGGCATTATCTTCACTGGTACTGTTCTGCTCATGCTTTCCCGATATGAAGACTGGTATTTTGGTCCTACAAATCTAGAGGAGCAGCTAAAGCTACAGCTAGACCGCTGGCTACTAGCAAATCAGTTAGACACCAATGAAACAACCAGCTTTGGAGATTTTATAAGCATTTGCTTTACCAATCTCATGCTAGAGCTGCGTTCCTTCGTCTATGAGGTAAAACTAGGGCCTATCAACATGCACAACTTTAATCTGCTTGTTGATGCTCTCTTTACTGCAACGTCGGCAACCTGCCTGACAGGTATGACCACCACCGATATTACCCAATATCCTCCTCTGGTTATCATCTCCCTGGTACTAGCAGGTGCTGCAAGCTTAACTATTTTTGCAATCTCCTTTAATATCAACAGCTTCTTCTATTCTGAATCAACCTCTCGCGGTGTATTACGACTTGAAGAATACAGTGAGGGCCGTCAAATTGGCAAGTTCACTCTTAAGGCTATGTATGGCTTTGTGATGCTCGGCATTTTATCTCTTACCTTTTATTTCCTGCCTCCCTCTCTCGTAACACAATTCCTGCGCAGCGAGTTTTTAAAAGCTATAAATAGCATACAAGAAAATTTCATTTATATTTTCGTTTGGAGCGTGCCATTTGCTCTAGCTGGTTTATTAGTTTATAAGCTTTGGGATAAAATCCAACATCATGTAAATAGCTTTCTTAAACAGGATAGTGTCTACTATACTACTGTTACCGCTTTTACTATTTCAATTATCTTCTGGCTCTATTATGCAGAAGGTCATTGGGAGCTCATGGATTTCTTCCGTTCTCTAGGAAAGTCCATCTTCCTAGCAATCTCAGCCTTTACAAATGCAGGCTTTGATACCTATCATGGAGATCTTAACCTACGCCTTGGTTCACAACATGCAAGTCAAGTTCTAACGGTCATCATCATGCTCCTTATTTTCTTCGGCAGCTTAGGTATGCAGGTTGTTAGAGATTTACCACATGTTTTCTACGAAATCTATCTTGCTATTACCTCTAAACGCTTTAGCTTAAAACGTTTAGGTATGAAAATATCCTTTAATACCAAGCTTATTCTTATTACTAATATTGTGCTCTGGATAAGCGGTGGACTTATGCTTTGGTTTTTGGAGAGTACGAAAGGTGGTTCTCTTGCTGGCCTTACCAGCGCCGAGACCTTCTTCACCACAGCCTTTCAAGCCATCAATATGCGTACCGCAGGCTTCTCCATTCGCGCAGATGTTAGCATGTATTCCCATCCCACTTTGCTTCTAATCATGATGATGATGCTTATCGGTGGTTCGCCTAATTCCATGAGTGGTGGTATGAAGGTTTCCACAGTTGCAATACTCTTCTTGGTAGCAAAATCTTTACTAGATCGTAGAGATGGCGTCTATGCCTTCGGTGAAGAAATTTCGGAAGAAACAATTCGCAAGGCTATGACAACTTTCGTTTTAACCATATCTAGTCTTGCCCTTGCCCTCATGCTGATTTTCAGCTTTTACGATGGTCTGCAGGAGGATTACTTTAAGGTTGCTTTTGACGTAGTAGGTGCTTTCACTACTATCGGTCTAAATACAGGCATTAGCGATTGGAATATTCCCTGTAAATTAGTATTAATAGTTTGCATGTGTTTTGGTAAAATAGGTGTTTTAACCATCGGCATGAGCATGCGTTCAAGGAATTCTAAGAATAGAGGTATCAAAAAATGAGTAATAAAAAGTTTCTAGTTTGCGGTTTAGGTAAGGTTGGCCGTAGTGTTGCCGATACTCTTGATAAAATGTTTTTTGACGTTGTAGCCATAGATAATAACGAAAAGGTTGTTGAAAGCATCCGCCAAAACAACAACTTTCGTTTCATGTGCTATGTAGCCGATGCTACAGACCAAAGTTTCGTCAACAATCTTCGTGCTGTCAGCGATTTTAATGTAGCAATCGTAGTTATGCGCGATTTTTTGACTCGCATGCTTTGTACCAAGATTGTCAAAGACTTTGCAAAAGCTAATCACAAAAATATAGAAGTTATAGCATGGGCGAGCAATCTCATGGAAGAAGGTATGCTTAAAGACCTAGGTGCAGCGCGCTTCATCCGCGTTGAGGAAAATCTAGGTAAATACCTCGCCTATACAGCTAGCTGCGACAGTGTTTTAGATTTTAACAGCCTCCGTCTTAAAGAAACTGTTGGTGTTGATAAAGTCGATGTAGATACCCTAGAAAACGCTTATGCAGTAATGAGCGTTTCCGTTCCCTCCTATTTCAAGGGCAGAAATATTAAAGATTTCACTATTGAGTATATGGATGATTCTCAAAAAATCGTTGGTGTTTATTCTCCTGGCTCTACCAAAGAAAACGATGTTCATTTCTGCGATGGGATAGATTTTAGCAATCATCCGTTAGCAGTTGGGGATACTCTAATTATTTGCGGTCAACACGAAAAGCTCAAAAAACTTCTACGTAATATTCCTAGCTAAACTGCGAAATAGTTTTCATTAGGTAAGCTACAATAAATTCTTATTAAAATATAGTATTTCTCTAGGGAGTCAACTTCATGTTAAAAAAACTACTTTTATTTATGCTAACAACTTTATTTATCCTAGGTTGTGGTTCAGATAAATCCTCCTCTGATAAAATTAAAGCTGCTGCCAGCTTCTACCCCATGGCTGAATTTACTCGTGCCATAGGCGGTGACCTTGTTGTAGTAGATACTCTTGTTCCCGATGGAGTTGAACCTCATGATTGGGATCCCTCTCCTAGAGATTTAACTCGCCTAGGAAAATCCAAAATCTTTGTCTATAATGGTCATATAGAATCTTGGGCTGAGTCTGCTTTAGATGCCTTAAGTGAACGTAAAATCACAGCTGTGGAAGCAGGACATGGACTCGATAAAATTAATGGTCGTATAGACCCTCATATTTGGATTAGCCCAGCTAAAGCATTAATCGAAGTCAATAAAATAACTGAAGCTTTTTGTAAGGTTGATCCTCAGCATGCCGATAACTATAAACAAAACAGCCTAAAATATAGTCAGGAGTTGCAAAAGTTGGATGCTGAGCTTAAGGAGCTTAGTAAAACAGCTAAAAACAAGAAATTTATTACAGCCCATGCAGCTTTTGGCCATTTAGCGGCAGATTATGGACTGGAACAGTTAGCTATTGCCGGTATTTCTCCTGAAGCTGAACCAACTCCCAAAGACTTGCAAAGACTTGTGCGTTTAGTAAAACAGGAAAAGCTTAAATATATATTTATGGAAACCTTAGCTAGCCCTAAGCTTACTGAACTAATTTCAAAGGAAACAGGAGCAAAGATTCTTGTTCTTGATCCGATTGAAGGTTTAGATGAAGAAGGTCGCAAGGAAAAGCTCACCTATATCAAGCTTATGCAAAACAATATTAAAAATTTACGTCTTGCCCTTAATGAATAAACAAAATAAACCTTGTAACTATTTATTTTAGAGGTTAATATTATGCCAATATACGAAAAACATGCAACTCCCATAATTGAAGTTCATAACCTAGGCTTCGATTATGGTGCAGGTTGGATTTTTCATAAACTGAATCTAGAAATTCCTGAAGGCGATTTTGCTGCCGTCATTGGTGCCAATGGTGCTGGTAAAAGTACTCTCATAAAAATGCTAGCCCATGTTATTCCCCCAACCACAGGCACTATTTCTTACTATGGCAAGCCTATTGAACAGTTTGAGCAGTGGGATTGGGTAGGCTACGTGCCTCAAAACCCAGCTAAGCAGCAACAAGGCTTCCCTATTAGCGTAGAAGAGGTTGTAAAGCTTGGCCTTTTAAAGCCTAATAAGCTGTGGCAACGCTTCGGGGTTGCAGAAAAGCAAAAGCTAGAAGCAGCCTTGGAAACCTTTGATTTATTAGAACTTCGCAATCGTCGTATTGGCGATCTCAGTGGTGGTCAACAGCAAAGAGTCTTTTTGGCTAGAGCTATGGTTAAAGAACCTAAGGTTTTACTTTTAGACGAACCAGCTACAGGCATTGACCCCGCAGCTAAGATTGCCCTCTACGATATGCTTAGATACATAAATCGCAAACAAAATGTTACCATCGTCATGGTAAGTCACGATTTAGACTTAGCTACCCTTGCAGCTAAAAGTGCAATCTGCATTAATCACGGCATCTGCTTCCGTGGTGATATTCACGAAGCCTTGAAGCATCACCATTCTGGACAACAAGGCTTTATCTACAAGTAATTTCAACCCCATAGGAGTTTTCTTTATGCTAGAAATTTTTGAAATGGAATTTATGCAAAGAGCCTGGTTAGCCGGACTAATAATGGCAACTATTTGTCCTATTATAGGCAGCTTTCTAGTTCTACGCAGGCAATCCCTCATTGGTGATGGCTTAGGGCATATTGCCTTTGCCGGAGTTGCCGGAGGAGCACTAGGCGGCTATAATCCTGTACTTAGTGCAGCTATTGCTACAGTTCTAGGTGCCTTAGCTATAGAACGAGTTCGCACTCGTTTAAGCGATGCCGCCGATATGGTGCTAGCCATCTTTTTCTATAGTGGCATGGGTTTGGCAGTTATATTTACCGGTCTCAATCAAGAAGGCGGTCTCAACCTTAGCAGTATTCTTTTCGGCAGTCTTATGACAGTCAGCCGTCAGGACCTGCTGGTAGTTATACTCTTAGCTTTCCTAACAATCCTCTTTGTAATTAGCACCTACCATTCCTTAGAATATTTAACCTTTGATGAAACTTGTGCTAAAGTTGCAGGCCTTCCTGTAGCAAGCTTGAATTTACTACTAGCACTTTTAACAGCACTAACCGTAGCACTATCCATGCGCATTGTAGGTTTGCTATTAGTTTCTGCAATGATGGTTATTCCTGTAGCCTGCGCTTTACAAACCGCATATAGCTTTAAAAGCACTATTTATCAAAGTATTGCCTATGGTCTGGCAACTGTTGCCATAGGCCTCACTGCATCCTACTACATTAATTTAGCACCGGGCGGCACTATTGTTCTCACAGGAACACTGCTCTTTTTAGGTAGCACCTTCCTTAAGAGTAAGCCTAAACAAGCTGCTGGCCCTTGTCCGGTTTGCGAAAACAGACCCAAAATGCGCTATCGTCTTTTTGGTAAGCGCAAATAATTCGTCTTTTTCTTTAGAAGGTACAAAATGAAAGTTGATTTACATATCCACACTACTGCCTCCGACGGCACCTGGACGCCTGAAGAACTAATTGAACAAGCCAAGCTCCATAAGTTAGGCGCTATTGCTGTTACTGATCATGATAGTGTCGGCAATGTTGCTAAAACTCATCAGCTAGCTTTAGCAAATGGCATAAAGTATATTCCAGGAGTTGAACTAAACTCTACCAAAGCAGATATTAATTTCCATGTTCTAGGCTATGGTTTAGACATTACTAATAAGCCTTTGCAGGAACTAATGCAGCATAACATTAAACTGCTAGAGGACAAGGACGTTCAAAGCATTCAACTCTTAGAAAAAGAAGGTTGGCCTGTAAGTACTGCAGAATTTCTGCACTATACCTATGACCCGCGTCGCGGTGGTTGGGCAGCCTTAGCCTACCTCATTGATAAGGGACTATGTACAGGTGTTAATGACTTCTTTAAGCGCATTTTTACTCCTGAACATGATTTAGGCTTCCCCGAGTTCCCCAGCATTGAGGAAGTAATTGCTTGTATTCACCAGGCAGGAGGCGTTGCTATTTGTGCTCATGCAGCCAGTGGATTTCACGGTCCCGGTCTAGACAACGTTATTAACCTTCTCCGCAATGAGAAATTTGACGGTTTCGAATGCTTTCATTCCAACCATACAGAAGCAGATACCGCTCGTTTGCTTCAACATTGCCATAAACATAACCTGCTCATCAGCGGTGGCAGTGATTGTCATGGAGCCTTCGTTCCTGGTCGCGCCCTAGGTAAACCCAATGTTGATTCTTCTCAAATATATTTACCAGGCCTGCTCTAAGTTTTAGAGTAGGCTTTCATTTTTTAAGAATGATTTAAGCTTTTAGACTTATGCTACTAATGAAAGATTATCATAAAGATTGAAGGGATTCTAATGAAAATTCTATTGGCTGAAGATGACACCAATTTGGGCAACCTGCTTTCCCTCCTTTTAAAGAAACAGGGAATTCAGGTAACCTGGGTTGAAGACGGACAAAAAGCATACAATGAAGTTTATAATGATGGCTACGACGTACTTGTTCTCGATTGGATGATGCCCAAGCTTAGCGGCATCGACCTCTGCAGACGTTTGCGTCAGGAAGAATATCAGGGAAAAATTATCATGCTAACCGCTAAGGATACTATCGAGGATCGCGTTAACGGTTTAAACAGTGGTGCTGATGATTATCTTATCAAGCCCTTTGATATTAACGAATTAGTTGCTCGCTTACATGCATTGACCCGTCGTCACAGCACTTATAGTGGTGAGAAGCTAGAATGGCGCGGTTATACACTTGATGCTAGCAGTTACACACTCGAATATAAAGGCAAAAGAACGGAGATTCGTGCTCGCGAATTTAAGCTTCTCGAGCTCCTCATGCGTAATCATGGGCAAGTGCTTCCCCGCGAAGTTATTCTTGAAAGAGTTTGGGGTATAGATAGCGATATTTCTGAAAATAATCTCGATGTACATATTCGAATGTTACGCAAAAAAATTACAACTATTAGTGA
>JAKSOK010000073.1 GCA_024405615.1 Phascolarctobacterium sp. | reverse complement strand
TGGCCTGCTAGCCTGCACTTAGTTGGCAAGGAAATCGTTCGTTTCCATACCATTATTTGGCCCATCATGCTGCATGCTATGGGCGTAGAAATGCCTGAAAAAGTTTATGGTCATGGTTGGCTGGTTGTTGACGGCGACAAAATGTCCAAATCCAAAGGTAATGTAATTGATCCGTTGGCTCTGATTGACGAATTTGGCGCAGATGCTATTCGTTATTTCCTGCTGCGTGAAATCAATTTGGGTTCTGACGGCAACTTCTCTCGTGATGCTTTGATCACTCGTACCAATGCAGATTTGGCTAACGACTTAGGCAACCTGCTGCACCGTACTGTTTCCATGATTGAAAAATATCATGGTGGCGTTGTTGCTGACATGGGTGTTAGCGAGCCTATTGATGACGAACTGAAGGCATTAGTTGCTAGCACTGTAGCTGACTTCACTAAACAAATGGATAACATGGAAATCAACGCTGCTATTAAAACTGTTTGGGCGCTGATTAGCCGTGCTAATAAATATATTGATGAGACCTGTCCTTGGATTTTAGCTAAGGACGAAGCTAAGGCTGATCGTCTGAAAACTGTTATGTACAACTTAGCAGAAACTCTGCGTAATGTTGCTATTATGGTTAGCCCCTTTATCACTACTGCAAGCCCCAAAATCTATGCTCAATTAGGCTTAGAGGTTCCTGCTCAATTCTTGCTGAGTGAAGCTGTATGGGGTGGCTTAGCTAATGGTACCAAGGTTGCTAAAGGCGATCCTCTGTATCCGCGTATCGAAATTGACAAGGATGGCAATACTGTTATCGGCGGTAAAGTTTATGTTCAACCTGTAAAGGAAGAAGCTAAACCGGCAGAACCTGAAAAACCTGCTATGGAACCCATCAAAGAAGAATGCACTTTTGCAGATTTTGAAAAGATTGATCTGCGCGTAGGTAAGGTTTTGGAAGCTGAAAAAGTTAAGAAATCCAAGAAGCTTTTGAAACTGCAAGTTGAAATTGGTGATGAAGTGCGCACTATTGTTTCTGGTATTTCTCAATATTATGAACCTGAAGCTTTAGTTGGTAAGAATGTTGTTGTTATCGCAAATCTGGCTCCTGCAAAGCTGATGGGCATTGAATCCAAAGGTATGATTTTAGCAGCTAGTGATGGCCAAGGTAAATTAGTTTTGGCTGATGCTCCTGACATGCCTTCTGGTAGCCGTGTTAAGTAAGTTAATAGTTAACAGGTAACAGAGAATAGTTAATAGATTAGATAAGTGGTTATTCGATTGTTAGTGTTCAACTTTTGAATTTAATTTATATTGATGTTTGTAAAGCTCGTGGATATTTTCATCTGCGAGCTTTATTTCAAAACCTTAGGAATATTATTTCGTAGGCAATTAGTTTGTTATGTTATGGAGAAGAAAATGAGTAGAACTGGTTTGTTTGATTCACATGCTCATATAAATGATGAAGCCTTTGATACTGACCGTGACGAGTTGGTTACTCAACTTGGATTGGAAATAGATGGTTTTATAGATTTAGGCTGTGATGCTGTAAGCTCTGCAGCTGCAGTTGCTTTGGCAGAAAAATATCCTTTTGTTTATGCAGGTGTGGGTTGGCATCCTGAAAATTTAAAGGGCATACCTGGCGATTATTTAGATCAGCTGGCACAATGGGCAGTACACCCTAAGGTTGTAGCCATAGGCGAGATTGGTCTAGATTACTATTGGGAAGAAAATGAACCTAAGGAAATCCAGAAGAAGATTTTCTTAGAGCAGATAGACTTAGCAAAGCAATTTGATTTGCCTATTATTATTCATGACCGTGATGCACACGGTGACATGTTGGAGTTATTCCAAAAAGAAGTTAAAGGCGTGCAAGCTGTATTCCACTGCTATGCAGGTTCTGTAGAGATGGCAAAGGAATTGGTTAAAAGAGGCTATTATTTTGGCTTTGGTGGTACTTCAACCTATAAGAATGCTAATAAAGTGCGTGAGGTAATGAAGTATATTCCCAAAGAATTGATGCTGTTCGAAACAGATTGTCCTTATTTGTCACCTGTACCTATGCGCGGAAAACGCAATAATCCTGGCTATGTAGAATATACAGCACGTAATGCTGCAGAGGTTTTAGGTGTTGAATTTGAAGAATTAGCTGCCCAAACTACTGCTAATTGCAAGAGATTGTTTAAGAAAATTAGATAAGCATGCGTATATTATATATAATTGTAGCTAGTGGCTTATTGGCAACTCTGTTTTTATGGTTAGGTTATTTTGAGACTATTAAACGCAAGGCCGCAGGAACTTTAGCATTGCTAAGTATGCTTATTGCTTCGGTTATCATGCTTTTTGCTGTTTTACCGGACAATAGCTTTTTTGGTCCTGTTTTAGCAAAAGTAGATACAGACAAAAAAGTAGTTGCCCTAACTTTTGACGACGGTCCTTATTCACCTTACACTGAAAATTTATTACAGGTTTTGGCTAAGGAACAAGTAAAAGCTACTTTCTTTATAGTTGCTGAAAATGCTTTAAAGCAGGAAAAATTAGTAAAAGAAATTCAAGCTGGTGGTCATGAAATTGCTCTGCATAGCTTTGTTCATAAGGATCAGCTCAAGTTAAGTCCTGAAGCTGTAAAGGAAAATCTTACCAAAGGAAAAGCAGCTTTGGAGAAAATTTCTGGTGTACAAATAAAATATTTTAGACCGCCCCATGGTTTTAAAGATTGGGTAGTAATGCAGGAGATAAATGCAGCAGGTCTTGAAGCTGTAAACTGGTCTGTAATACCTAAGGATTGGACTAATCCAGGAGCCGAGGTAATAGCACAAAGAGTTATAGAAAAGGCGCATCCTGGTGCCATTGTATTATTGCATGATGGTGATAGTCCTAAATATAAAATGCCTAGAGCGCAAACTGTTGATGCAACAGGCGTTATAATTCGAGAATTGCGCAAACAGGACTATGAGTTTAAAACTATTAGTGAATTAAAAATGTGTAAATAGATAAAATGGAGGTATAAGCCTGTGAAATTAATCGTAGGTTTAGGAAATATTGGCAAGGAGTACGAAAATACTCGTCATAATATCGGCTTTATGGTTGCTGATGAGCTTGCTAAACGTTGGCAGGTTAACTTTAATAAAACAGAACGACATGCCATGTTTGCTGAATATCGCATGCCGGAAAAGATTTATCTCATCAAACCCACTACCTATATGAATCTGAGTGGTGTTGCTGTTGGAGAATGGGCAAATTTCTATCATGTTGATGTTGAAGATATTTGCATTATTTCCGATGATATGGATATTCCTGTAGGTACCATTCGTATTCGCAAAAAGGGTAGCGCAGGCGGACATAATGGCTTAAAGTCTGTTGGTGAGCATTTAGGCACTATGGATTTCCCTCGTTTTAAGATTGGTATTGGCCATCCTGCACGCGATAATAAGGCAGTTATAAGCCACGTTCTTAATGGCTTCCATGGTGATGATAAAACAACAATTGAAAATGCTGTAAAAACCATGGCAGATGCTATTGAGTGCTGGCTTAAAGAAGATGTTGATGTTGCTATGAACAGATACAATACGAAGAAAGAGAAAAAGGCTAAGGCTCCGAAGGAACCTAAAAAAGAGGTTGAAGGCGTAGCCCAGGCTGTTGTTGAGCAATAATTTGGAGGTATTGAAATGGACAATTTTGGTTTTCATGCACCTACACAGGTGATTTTTGGCAAAGGAACAGAAGCTCAAGTAGGTGCCCTCTGCAAAGAGTATGGTGCTCACAAGGTTTTAGTACATTTTGGCGGTAGCAGTGCTAAAAAGTCCGGCCTTTTAGATAGAGTTTGTGCAAGTTTAACTGCAGCTGGCTTGGAATACGTGCTTTTAGGTGGAGTTGTGCCTAATCCATTACTGAGCAAGGTTTACGAAGGTATAGAATTAGGTAAAAAAGAAGGCATTGATTTTATTTTAGCTGTTGGTGGCGGTAGTGTTATTGATAGCTCTAAGGCTATTGCGTACGGTATGGCTAATGAGGGTGACGTTTGGGATTATTATGCTCGCAAGAAAACTATTACTGCTAGCATGCCAGTAGCTTCCGTTTTGACTATGGCAGCGGCAGGTAGCGAAATGAGCAATGCTTCCGTTATTACTAAGGATGAAGGCATGCTGAAGCGTGGTTTATCCACTAAATATGCTTATTGCAAGTTCTCTATTCTTAATCCTGAATTAACTTATACCTTACCGGCTTATCAAACAGCAAGCGGTTGCACCGATATCATGGTACATACTCTTGAACGTTATTTCTTGAACAATGATTGCAAGGCTTTGGCAATAACTGACAGTATTGCAGAGCAATTGCTGAAGAATGTTATGCGTAATTGCCGCGTAGCGTTAAAAAATCCTACTGATTATGACGCGCGTGCTGAAATTATGTGGTGCAGTACTCTATCCCATAACGATACTACTGGCGATAGAAGCTTTGGCGATTGGGCTTGTCATCAACTAGAGCACGAATTGAGTGGTATGTTTGGTATTGCGCATGGTGCTGGTTTAGCGGCAGTATGGGGTACCTGGGCGCGTTATGTTTATAAAGAAAATCCTGCTCGCTTTGCTAAGCTAGCAGTTAATGTTTTTGGTATTCCTTGCAACTATGATGACATAGAAGCTACAGCTTTAAAAGGTATTGCAGCTATGGAAAGCTTCTTTAGACATATTGGCATGCCTACTGATATTCATACCTTGATTGGCAAGGAATTAAGCGAAACTGAAATTAAAGAACTCGCTTATAAATGTAGCTTTATGCAAACAAGAACTATTGGCCAATTTAAAAAGCTGAATTTAGAGGATATGGAAAATATTTATCGTTTGGCTAAATAATGCAATAAATACGGCATTTTGTAACCAATGTAACAGGTTGCCTGAAAAATGAAGCTGGCTTAAAAGATACGTGTATATTTCTTGCATTATAAATATATGTTAATTATAATATTCAGTATATTGTTTTTATGTTTCAAGCATTAGAGGAGAGTGGCTTAGAAATGGTAAAAAAGATTTTAATTGCTGATCATGTGGAGATTAATCGTATTGAACTAAAAAATATTTTAGGCGACAACTATGAATATGTTGAAGCTTTGAATGGTGCTGCAGCAATGAGAGTTTTGCGTGAACAGCATGAAAGCATTAGCTTGGTTTTGTTGGAATTGCAATTGCCTATGGTGGATGGCTATTCTGTTTTAGAGTGGATTAGCAATCAACCTTGGCATGACCAAATTCCTGTATTGGTTATGGCTGATAGAGAAGGCGATTTGTCACTGGTAGATCCGTCTTATCAATTAGGCGCGGTAGATAATATCATGCGTCCCTTCTCACCGATAAACGTTCGCAACAGAATTCATACCTTTGTTAGATTGTATGATCTGTTAGCTAAAGCTGGCGTGTATAAATAATTAATAAAAAATAATGAGGGTGCAAAATGCATAAACTAGTTTCTAAATTAGTAATTTATAGAAATTTACCTGCTGATAATCTGCTGTTTCCTTTAGCAGATATTTGTGCAGAATTTGAAAGTGGCAATTATAAAAAAGAAGTATTGGTGACTAAAATCTATGAGCAAATTCATAGATTGTTGGATGTGGCTACTATTTATGGCTTCAATAAAAATCTTTGGCATAACTATTTGACCTATCTTCTGGTAAGCTGTGAAAATCCCTTTAGCATTACCTGCGAAAAGGAAGGTGCCTGCAATGGTACAGTCAATCAATTTGCTTTGAGCGATTTCCAAATCATTAAAGGCTTATTTGATTATGATTTTGCACCTATGGAAGCAGCATTAGGCATCAATTGCTTTAGTGTAATCTGCAATTATGTTTCTGTTCCCAAAAAAGAACGTCGTTACAATAAAAATATCAGTGAGAAAGTTCAAGATCTTTCTAATGCTATTGAAGAGGCAAAGGATGCTCAGGCAATTTATGACCTGGTAACTGGCTTTTATAAAGATTTCGGCGTTGGTAAATTGGGCTTAAATAAAGCCTTCCGCATTGTTCATGATGAACGCGGTATGGAAATTGTTCCCATTAGCAATACTGAAAATACTGTTTTAGACGATTTAGTTGGCTATGAAATCCAAAAACAACGTTTAATTGATAACACGGAAGCTTTTGTTAAAGGTCGCAAGGCTAATAACGTGTTATTATTTGGTGATAGTGGTACTGGTAAATCCACTAGTATTAAAGCCATTCTTAATCAATATTATCCTCAAGGCTTGCGTATGATTGAGATTTATAAGCATCAGTTCCAGGATTTGTCCGCAGTCATTGCAGAAATTAAAAATCGTAATTATCGCTTCATTATCTATATGGACGATTTGTCCTTTGAGGATTTTGAAATTGAATATAAATATCTGAAGGCTATTATTGAAGGTGGTCTTGAAGTTAGACCGGATAATATTTTGATTTATGCTTCTAGTAACCGTCGTAATCTTATCAATGAGACCTGGAAGGATCGTCAGGATGTTGTTACCGAAAATGGAATCCATAAATCCGATACTATCCAAGAGAAGATGAGCCTTGTAAATCGCTTTGGTTGCACTATTTACTACGGACAACCGAGCCAAAAGGAATACTTTACTATTGTTTCCGAACTTGCCCACCGTCAAGGTGTTCCCATGGAGGACGATGAACTTCTAGCTCAGGCTAAACGCTTCGCCTTACAACATGGCGGTGAATCTGGACGTACTGCGCAACAGTTTATCAACTATATTCTTGGCAAGATTGAGGAATAAAATAAGTTTTATTAAATTAAAAATAATGCTTGCATAAAGTTTAGCATTATGATAGAATAATCGAGCGTGAATTTAACTTTTTAACATGTCTGGTTAAATAAATAAGGAGGTTCAAGAACATGCAAGAAAAGATTCATCCTAATTACAACGTATGCATCGCTAAATGTGCTTGTGGCGCATCTTTCGAAACTGCTAGCACCATGAAGGAAATCCACGTGGACGTTTGCTCCAAGTGCCATCCTTTCTTCACTGGCCAACAACGTAATGTTGCTGCTCGTGGTCGTATCGAAAAGTTCAACAAACGTTACGGCAAATAATAAAAAAGACTTTATTCATAGCAGAGCTCGCAATCGGCGGTGCTCTGCTATGTTTGTTTTACTGAGAATTACGATACTTTAATTAAAGAAGAATATGAGCGAAAAGAAAAAGTTTAATGTTGGTGGACAAGCGGTAATTGAAGGCGTCATGATGCGCGGACAAGATAAAATAGCTGTCGCCGTTAGAAAACCCGATGGAGATATTGCCTTGGATGTTAATCCTGTTAGCAGTATTCGTGATCGTTATCCGATTTTGAAAAAACCGCTTCTTAGAGGCGTTATTGCATTATTTGAATCCTTACATGATGGTATGAAGGCTCTTACCTATTCTGCTCAGGTTTCTGGGGATGAGGAAGAGGAATTGTCTGATAAGGAAATGGTAATGACTATAGCTACTTCAGTTGCTTTAGCTGTTGGTTTGTTTATTGTTATTCCTACCTGGTCCATGCGCTTTTTACATACCTTAACTGCAGACCCCATGCTTTTAAATTTAGCGGAAGGTTTGTTACGTATGGCTATATTTTTAGGTTATATTAGCTGTATTTCCATGATGGATGATATTCAAAGAGTTTTCCAATATCATGGTGCAGAGCATAAGACAATTTATACTTATGAAGCTGGTCTGCCTTTGACGGTGGAAAATGTTCGTCCCTTTGGTCGCTTGCATCCACGTTGTGGCACTAATTTTCTGATGATTGTCATGTTGATTAGTATGTTTGTCTTTACCTTTTTGGGGTGGCCTAATTTGGTAATGCGCATTTTGTCACGTGTGGTATTGATGCCAGTGATTGCAGGTGTAAGCTACGAAATCATCCGTTTTGCGGGAGCACATAATGATAATTGTGTTGTGCATGCGGCTATTATGCCAGGGTTATTGTTGCAAAAACTAACAACCAGGGAACCGGATGATAGTATGCTTGAGGTTGCGATTGCGTCCTTAAAGGCTGTGTTACCAGAGGATGATGATGTGCTACTGAAGACAAAAGCCTGTGAGGAAAAAAATCAAGTAGCTGAAGCTGTTAATGAAGAATAAAATACTCGCTGAATAACGAGGAGAAGAAATATGTCAATGTTAGATAAACTCCACGCGGTGGAAGATAGATTTTTAGATTTAGAAATGAAAATTAGCGATCCTGATGTTATTGCTAATCAAACTGAATGGTTGAAATGCACTCGTCAGCATGCTAAGATGGAGCCCATTGTTACTGCTTATCGCGAATATCGAGATATGATTAAGGCCAAGGAAGAGGCTGAGGAAATTCTTGGTATGGGCGGTGATGATGAGCTGGTAGAGATGGCTAAGGAAGAATTAAAGGATCTTAAGCC
>JAKSOK010000072.1 GCA_024405615.1 Phascolarctobacterium sp. | reverse complement strand
AAAAAAATGTGCCATACATTAAAGTATAGCACATTTTATCTATTTAGAAAACTTTTATAGTCTTAAATTAAGTGAACCTCTTGCTCAAAGCCTTAGCTAATTTTCGGTTGGAAAAGTAATCTATACAGAGGCACTAGATACAGGAAGCAGGCTGCTAAAAGGCAGATAGAAGAAGCACCAATTGTTGCCAGGGGAACTGCACCTGCAATATTCCAAGGAATTAAAGGCGAAACTAAAACAGATGTATCCTCCAAAGCAATAGCCATGTCCCTATCATTCATATCTAATTTCTCACAAAGTTGTTGAGTTAGCATGATGTTTAACGATTGATTGCAAGCAATCATACCATCAACAACAGCCATAATCAGTACCGTGGCGAAGCTACCAAACTTCTTCTCCACATAAAAAATATGCTCCTGAATGCCATCTAAAAGGCCTGTTCCCTTAAAAATACCAGAATAACAACAAGCAATACAAACAATTGCGGCTGGGCGTAACATAGAGAAGATACCGCCACCATTCAACATTTTCGCTAAATCTTTATCGGTAGCTTCATAGCCCCATAGCAAAATTTTAGTCATCTCTGCAGGAGAAACATTTTGTAAAACTACCGCTATGATAGCCGCTATAAGAATGCTGAAGCCCATGGTCAGTTTAACTTGAACCCGTAATAAAGCCAAGACAATAATTGCAATAGCAGGCATAACACAAATAAGGCTTAAATTAAAGCTGGACGCAAACACGCTACGAATGTCAATGACACCGGAAGGAACATATCCCTTAACACCCACAAGGTAATAAATGCCACAGGTTAGACAGAAAGGAACTGCACAGCTTTTCAGCATCAATTTAATATTATCGTATAAGTCTGTTTTCGTTAAGGTTGCAATCAAGAGCGCACTTGTGGAAACAGGCGAACAACGATCTCCAAAATAAATACCAGAGATAATGGCTCCAACAGTCCAAAATTGATTCATCATCATTGCTTTAGCAACAGATACACAAATTACGCCCATAGTAGCCACAGTACCAAAAGACGTGCCAATTAGAAAAGATATGAGTGCATTGAGCAAAAAGGTTGCAAGAATAAAACAGGATGGCACAATACAGCTAGCAGATAAGGAGACGATAACAGGTATCGTACCACTAGCTCGCCAACTAGCCGTAAGCATACCAATGAGAAAAAATGTCAAAAGAATCGTGTGTACTGTTAGTATACTGCTCCAACACATCTTTAAAAGTTCAACAAGACCATGTCCTTTATAAAGACCATAGCCTAGAAAAAGCAGCAAGCCTATGGTTAAGGGTAACAATATAGGTAAATCTAGTCCAATACAAGCAATAAGAACTGTACAAAAAAGCGCTACAATTATAATTTCCATTTAAAACAGCTCGATAACAGGATTACCAGTAATCTCTCTTTCCTTAACTCTTGCCATAGCAGGATAACCAATACCAATGCTGCAGCAAATAGTATCTTCATCACTAACTTTTAAAAAGTCACGTACTAATTGGGAATCATCCAACCAGTGCAGTTGGTTCAAATAGCAGGAACCCAAACCTAAGGAAGTAGCTGCAGTTGCAATATTCATCAGCGCACATACAGAGTCAGCCATAGCATTACCATAAGTTTTCTTATTGGTCATGACAATTAAAACAGGAGCATGATAGGTAAAATCATAACCACCACGCTTAGAAAAATTAATAGAATTCTTTAAGCCGCCATACATATTCTCTTCCACATCCATTTTGGCGAATTCTTTTTCAGCAATTTGGATAATGCCCTTTAAAACCTCAGGATTAGTAATTACATAAAAAGTTGTAGATTGATTATTGCCACCACAGGGAGCAACTCTACCACATTCTACAATGGTTCTGATCAGGTCTACAGGCACGGGTTTATCCTCATATTTTCTGCAGCTATAACGCTTAAAAATATCTGCAATAGTAGCGTTCATTTCTTTATTTACTACAAATTCTTCACTCATGTTAAGATCCTCCGACTTTCTCTTTATAGTAAGGGGTTAAATTAAAATTGTACCAGAACGTGCTTTTTATCAATAGTACCCTCAAGATAAGCTAAAACATTTTGCGCAGCTAAAATATTCATGTTACAAAAGTTCTCTTGTGTCAAACTAGCTGTATGAGGAGTCAAAACTATATTAGGACAGTTTAACAAAACAGAATCAGTGCATGGCTCATAATCAAAAACGTCTACAGCAGCACCAGCTAAATGGCCACTGGCAACAGCACTCTGTAGAGCGGTATCATCCATAACCTTGCCTCTAGCGATGTTGATGAAGATGCTGCCTTGCTTCATCTTGGCAAAAATTGCCTCATCAAACATTCTTGTAGTAGCTTCTGTCAAAGGCACATTGGCTGAAACATAATCACTGACCGCGAGTAATTCATCTAAGGGCATATACTTAACCTGATATTGTTCCTCCCATTGCGGTTCAGGATGACGGCAGTAATAAACCACTCTCATGCCACAGGCTACAGCTCTGACAGCGATTTCCTTGCCAATACCACCAAATCCTACTAATCCTAAAACCCTTGATTTCGCACCAGGAAGGTTCATGCGAACCCATTTACCTTCGTGCATGGACTGGGTTTGCAAATCAATACGGCGAGCAAAGTAAAGAATATAAGCTAAGACATGCTCTGCTACTGCAGCCTCAACTGCACCTACAGTACGAATAACACCAATACCACGCTTACGGCACTCCTCTAAATCCACTGCATCATAGCCAATACCACGGCGGGATACCAACTTAAGGTTTGGGCACTTATCCAGCACCGCTGCGTTAATAGGCTCTAAACCAGCTATTACTACATCCGCATCACCAATAACAGCGCTAACCACTTCACAGGGCGCACCTGTACCGATATTAGGATTATTTGCACAACGAACAGTATGACCTGCTTTTTCCAAAAGCTCTATAGCTTCACGATTAGGGATATCAAAATTTCTACCTGTAACAGCAATAATCATTTTTAATTCTCCTCATAAGGTTGCTTTTATTACAACAATAATTAATAGCTATGTCTAATGTTCTGTGCCCAAAAAACGCCATATAAGCTTATTAAAAACTACACAAATAACAACCCAATAACCAAAAGAACTAAATCCAAGACTTCTATGATCTTTAAATCCAAAAATTGGCAGGCATCTTCTAGGATTAACTTTCAGAAAACCTGCCAATTTTAAAATCAATATACGCTCTTATTCAAATCTGCCCTTCATCAGCAGTTCTTTTCCCCAAACTGCAGCTTTGCCCTTCGCGAACAAGCTATCAATATCCAGGTTTTCATCCAGAACTAACAGGTCAGCATCAGCACCAACAGCAACACAACCCTTTACGCCTTCTTTAGCAATCAGCTTAGCAGGAGTAGAGGTCAACAGTTTAATAGCATCTTCTAATGCCATACCCTTTTCAACCAAAATCTTAATGGTTTGATGCAGGTATTTCGGAGAAGCATAGGTCAAGCCAATGCATTCGCCCTTAGCATTGAATTTAGGTTGGCTACCAAAAGCGTCACTGGACATGGAAACGTTTTCAGTGGTAACGCCATCCATATGCAGCAGATCATACAGCTTATCAGCGCTAGTATAAACTTCATTATCATCGGAGCCTGCAGTGCAATCGATAAAACCGCCCATGCGAACTAGCTTAGCACCATCTTCAATCAGCTCAGGACAACGGAGCATGTGAGTGGGCAGGAAGTTCTTCATGGGAATATCACTCTTTTCCAAAGCTTCGAACAAAGGATTTAGTCTAGCTTTACCACTACCCATGTGCATGGTTACCAGTCCAGCAGTGTTGCTGACTAAGCCAGCACGACGAGCTTGAACACCAACAGCAATTAAGTCTTCAGCGGTAGGATTGGAGCTTCTGTGATCAGAAACAGCAATCTTAACACCAATCATGGGAGTCAGCATAACAATATCCTTTTCTACGCTACCAGTAACGGTAGTAGGAGGATATGCATAGTAGCTGGTCAGAGTATAAACTGTGATGCCTTCTTCAGTTAAAGCTCTAGCTTTAGCGATAAGGTTTTCAATGCTACGAGTAATACCATCAGTACCTAACAGGCCTACACAGGTGGTAATACCATTTTGCAGGAAAACACTCAGTTGAGATTCAGGTACACGAGAAGCAGGACCTTGCTCACCGCCGCCACCAGTGATATGTACGTGCATATCAATATAGCCGGGGATAAGCTTTTTGCCAGCTAAATCAAATACTTCTACATCAGGAAGACCTTCATAGCCTTCGATTTTATCTTCAATGCGGCAAACTTTATCGCCAACAATCAAGACATCCTTCATACCCAAGGGTGCGGGAGCATAAACTTGGGCATTTTTCAATAATTTAATCATGTTCTCTCACCTATTCCTAATATTTATCTTTCAAAGGTTCCTTTAACCTTCACGGCTTTTTCTTCTACCATAACCTTGCCTTTAGCAATAACAGTAGCAATTTGCAGGTCCTCATCCAAAATTACCAGGTCGGCATCACTATCTACAGCAATGCAGCCCTTTTGCGGATACAAACCATTAGCACGTGCAGGGTTGGAGGTTACTACAGAAAGAACAACCTCTACAGGAACACCTGATAGAATAGCATCCCTTATCTCTTCGTGTAAGGAATACATGCTTACAGCCAATTGTCTTACAGTACCATCCGGTAAAACCACGCTCATGCAACCATTAGCATCGGAGCTCATGGTTACTTGGCTCATGGGAATACCTTCTTTGTAAAGCTCTGCAATAGCATCACTCGGCTTTACGCAAGCGGGGAAACCGTCTTGCTCTCTAATACCGGAGGTAATGTCGATATAGCCGCCCTTACGAGCTAACTCCTTAGCCTGAGCAAACAGATGAAAAGCACGGTTTACATGGGTAGGAATCATATGCTTACCAGGAATTTCGCTTTCCTCAAGAATTTCGAAAAGCATTTCCATGCCTTTTTTACCAACACCCATATGGAACTGAACTACACCAGCTTTACCAGATAACATACCGCCTAAACGAGCTTGAGTCAAAACGCGTTTTAATTCTTCCTTAGTAGGTTCAGAACTACGGTGATCAGATAAAGCGATTTCGCCAACACCAAGGCAATCATTAATAACAATGATATCCTTGCGAGCATCAGTAGTAATAGTATGCAGAGGAAGTTCATAAGAACCAGTTAGCATGTAAGCGGTAATACCCTCATGAGTCAGGCCTCTAGCTTTAGCTAACAGGGTTTCAGAATGGCGACTAGTACCATCTGTACCTAAAACACCAACAAGAGTAGTTACGCCAGCGGTAGTAATGTCGGTCAGCATCATTTCCGGAGTACGGCTGTAGGGGCCACTTTCGCCACCACCACCGATAATGTGAACATGTTGATCAACATAACCAGGAACGACCTTACGTCCATTTGCATTAATTACAGTCAAAGGAAGCTCAATAGCAGAGGGGTCCAGCTGAGGAGCAATCTTCACAATAGACTGGTTAACAATAAGAATATCCTGTATACCCCTAGGTTCAGGGGTATACAGGTTAGCATTTTTTACTAAAATTGCACTTGCCATATTATCACAACAATAACAAATTCAAAATTACGCTTTGAAATTAATTATTTCTTTTCGTCTTCTAATTTAGCAATACCAATGCCGGTAAAGCCGTAAAAAATAGCGATCATGAAACCAGCATAGCAGAGAATTGCCCAAGGAGCATAGTCCAGGGTTTCAACGCCTAAGCAGGAAGTCATGTAAGCACCAGCTGCAGACCAGGGAACCAAGGGTACAAATACGGTACCAGAGTCTTCCAAGGTACGAGACAAGTTCTTAGCAGCCAAGCCACGAGCCTTATAAGCTTCACGGAACATTTCGCCAGGAACCAGGATGGACAGGTAGGAGTTACCAGTGGTCAGGCCCATAACGATGCAGGAACCAACGGTAGCAGTAACCAGAGCACCAGTAGATTTAGCAACGCTCAGGATTTTTTCCAGAACTACGTCCAGGCAACCAGCTTTACTCATGATACCTGCGAAGCAGAATGCGCAGAATACCAGCAGGGTAGTACCCATGATGCCAGCCATACCGCCACGATTTAACAGCTTAACAACTTCAGGAGCAGCTTGAGCAGCATTGAAGCCTTGAGCAGTAATCATGGAAACTTTGAAGCCGCCAACGGTAGAAGCTAATACGTTTTTCAGAGTAATGTTTTGGATGAACAGAGCTTCCAGACCTGCAACTACAGTAGATAACAGCATTACAGGAATGGTGGGTTTCTTCATTAAGGAACCAGCCAAAACGATAATTACGGGCAGAATCAGGAAAATATTGAAGCTATACATAGCATCCAGTTGAGTTAACATTTTGCTTACAGAAGCGGAGTTAACAGCACCGGTAACGGTAGCATTGCTGCCAACGAAACCATAGATAGCCAGAGAAATGATGGTTGCGGGAACGGTGGTATATAACATATGGTAAATATGTTCATACAGTTCACTGCCAGCAGAGATAGGAGCCAGGTTAGTAGTATCGGACAGAGGGGATAATTTATCGCCGAAGTAAGAACCAGCTACAACTGCACCAGCGGTTGCAGGCAGGGATACGCCTAAAGTAGAAGCGATACCCATCAGAGCAACGCCCATGGTTGCAACAGAACCCCAAGAAGTACCAGTTACAACAGATACAACTGCGGTAATCAGGAAGGAGGTTACTAACATCCATTGGGGGTTAACCAGTTGAACACCGTAATAAATCATCATAGGAATAGTGCCGGAACCCATCCAGGTACCAACCATAGCACCTACGATAACCAGAATCATGATAGCGGGCATGCCTTTAGCGATTTTCAGAGTAATTTCTTCTTGGATTTCGTCCCAAGTTACACCAACGCGGAAAGCGATAACTGCAGCAACAGCCGCAACTAATAACAGCAAGGGCTCTGTGTTATAGCCTTTGATGCCTTTGCCATAGGTTAAAATAACCAACATAGCAACAATGGGAAGGAAAGCTTCCAAAAATGTGGGTTTACGTTTTTGAGTTTTGTTTTCTTTGCTCATAATTTTCTCCTTAATAGCATTCATAATGCCAAAATTTAAACATAGTTCCTCGCCCCTCTTGGAGAAACAATATGTTATATATATTTTATAATAAACTACCTTTAAAAGAAAATTATCTTTTCTTGCTTTTCAATAACAAACTCTAATGGCAAAATTAGATTTCCTTTGTATTCAGTAAAAGCTCTAAAAATCGTTTCTTGGAAGGTATCATATCCATTTCCAAATCATAAAGCACGTTTACAGGTAAGGAAACTGAGTACTTTTCCGACAAGCTAACAACTTCCCCACGTTCTAAATGGCGTTTGACCTTACTTTCTGGCACTACGCCTATACCGTAGTTATTTACTACCGCTTCTAACACACTTTCAGAATCGTTAAAGCTAAATTTAGATACAAAATTATCCAGATGTACAACACCTGAAAGCATAGGATAATATTCCGTAAAACTACCATATCCAATGAAAGGATACTCATAAATATCATCATTTTGTTGGTGCTGCTCGTATAAAGCCTTGCCTACAACCCAAATAAGCTTTTGCCCCCATAAGTGGATTCTTTTGGTGTACATGGGCTGCATATCCATATGTAGAAAGGCAAAATCGTACTTTTTCTTAGTAAAAGTATCCTCGATAGCATCAGGAATGGTCATACGACGATCAACATAAATCTCTAATTCGGGAAATTCATCCTTTAGCTTATTCAATATATGTACCAGGTAATGATTTATAAATTGAGTAGATACGGCTATTCTTAACACATCGCCTTCTTCATGGAAAGCGCTCATTTCCTCTAAGCCAGCCTCATATTCCTCTACAAGGCGCTTGGCAATCGGTACGAAAACATTGCCAGCAGCAGTTAAATAAACATTCTTACCATCACGAGCAAACAAGGTTACCCCATAGATTTCTTCTAAGTTAGCAATGTGATTGCTGATAGTCGGCTGGGTAAAATTTAAGGCTTTAGCAGCTAGAGTAAAAGACTTACATTGAACAACTGTCAAAAAAGATTTATATATCTGAATATTCATGACCTATCCCTCTCTAAAAGTATAATATAAGCCTATTGTACACCATAGGAAGCATATTTTCAATAAGATTTCTTTATCAATACTAAACTTATTGTTTAGATTTGCTTATAGATAGATTTGTGTATACAATATTCTTGAAAATAGAAAAAAAGACTCCCTCCTAATGGAGAGAGCCTTTCCAAATCGCTAATTATTGAATGCCTACAACGTCAAAGCCGGTATCTTCAACAGCTTCTTTCAAAGCTGCATCAGCAGCAGTGCCTTCTACAACAGCTTTTTTGCCTTCCAGATCAACAGAAACAGAGGTTACCCCTGCAACAGCTTTTAAAGCTTCAGTTACAGCACCTACACAATGTTGACAATGCATACCTTCGATAGAAATAGTTTTCATTTGCAAAACTCCTTTACTTTAAAAATATATTAGTTACGCCCTTTGAGGGCACAT
>JAKSOK010000071.1 GCA_024405615.1 Phascolarctobacterium sp. | reverse complement strand
TCCTTGGGCGAAATTTCCGATGCAGTTGAAAAGATCTCCGGTCGTTTCAATGCAGTAATCCACACTGTATCCGGTGTATACTCCTCTGAATTTGATGGTTCCGACGAATTGTCCTCCGCTAAGAAACTGGCAGATGAATTCGAAAAACTGGAAGGCCGTCGTCCTCGTATCTTCCTGGCTAAGATGGGCCAAGATGGTCACGACCGTGGTCAAAAAGTATTGGCAACCTCCTTCGCAGATATGGGCTGGACCGTCGACGTTGGTCCTCTGTTCCAAACTCCGGAAGAAACTGCTCAAGACGCAGTAGATAACGACGTTGATATGGTTGGCTTCTCCTCCTTGGCTGCAGGTCATAAGACTCTGTTACCGGCTCTGGTAGAAGAACTGGCTAAACTGGATCGTCCTGATATCATGGTTGCTATCGGCGGCGTTATTCCTGCTCAAGACTACGATTACCTGTACGAACATGGCGCAGCTGCTATCTTCGGACCTGGTACCAACATTCCTAAATGCTGCACTCAATTGCTGCAAATGTTGGTTGATCGTGCTAAAGAGCAAGACTAATCTCAGCTATATAAATTATGCTAGGCTAGCAGTAGCTTAGCTTTTAGGTGAACCGGCACTCCTTTTGGGGTGCCGGGTAAACCTATTTATAAGGTCTATAAACGAGGTGAGATAAATGCCTGAATTGGGTGAAAAAGATTATCGTCCCAGTTGGGTCCCCCTGGAAAAAGACCCCAATTTTGCTTGCTCAGTAATGGGCGGTATTGATAGTACCGTAAATGCTGTTAGTGAGAAAAAATACGCCCCTGAAATTACTGCGAGAAAATTCCCGAAACGTCGTAAATGCACTCCTGAGGAAATTATCGAGGGTGTAAAAAACGGCGATCGTGTTATGCTGTCTCGTGCTATTACTTTAATTGAGAGTAATGCGCCTAAGGATTTCGATAATGCTCAACGCGTATTGCAAGCATTATTACCCTATACTGGTAACGCTCTGCGAATTGGTATTTCTGGTGTGCCTGGCGCAGGTAAAAGTACTACTATTGAAACCTTTGGCCAAATTCTCTGTCAATTAGGTCATAAGGTTGCAGTTTTAGCAGTTGATCCTACCAGTTCTATTACTGGTGGTTCTATTTTGGGTGATAAAACCCGTATGCAAAACTTGTCTCGCGAGCCGAACTGCTTTATTCGTCCGTCTCCTACTAAAGGTACTCTGGGCGGTGTAGCTCGTAAATCTCGTGAAACCATGCTTCTGTGTGAAGCTTATGGCTGTGATGTTATTCTTGTTGAAACTGTAGGCGTTGGTCAATCTGAGATCACCGTTCGCTCTATGGTTGACTTCTTCATGCTCATTGTTTTAACTGGCGCTGGTGATGAACTTCAAGGTATCAAGAAAGGTATCATGGAAGTTGCCGATGCTATTGTAGTTAATAAGGCCGATGGTGATAATTTGCCTAAAGCTATTGTTACTCAAGGTGAATATGAGCGTATGATTGAATTCATTCGTCCTGCTACCGAAGGCTGGAAAACTCATGCTTATAGGTGTTCTGCCTATACTAAGGAGGGCTTGCCTGAATTATGGGGCGTTATGTGCGAATTTAAAAAGGTTACTATGGAGAATGGTGCCTTTGAAAGACGTCGTAAGAGTCAACTGCTCAGTTGGATTAACAGCATGATTGATGAACATTTGCACAATTTGTTCTTTGAAGATCCCATGATTAAAGGACGTATGCCGGCAGTTATGGAGGCAGCCGTAAATGGCGTAGTTTCTCCGAGTCAGGCAGTTACAGAACTTATTCGTGCCTTTGATGTTAACAGAGCGTCTATGAAGCACTTACAGAATAATAAACTATAATAAAAAGCGTGAGGTTATGATGTGGTATCATAAGCACTCACGCTTTTTTATTTTTTAGTTTTTTTATATTGTTTTAACAAGAACATTAATATTACCGGCGGAGGAGAAATCACCATGGATATCGAGCAGGCTTGTGATTTGTGATCTAGGCGTTTTTGACGTAATGAAGTTTGGCACATCGATACCATTAGCTCGTACTTGAATAGCAAAGGCTTGGTCTATGAGGTCATAATAGAAGTTTTGGAGATGAATTAAGCTTCTATCGTAGATGCTGGAAGAACCATGTTTCGTAGCACTGACAAGATAACAGCCAATATCCTGGCTGAAGCAGGTGGAACCTTCTACGGTTAAATGGCCGAAGAAACGGTCAACGATAATGGACAAATCTTTATAGCTGAACTTAAAGGCGTTGACAGCATGTTCTTTATCGCTATGGCAACAAAAATGGATGGCGTTAGGCGTAATTTGAATTTCTCCATCTAGGATAAAACGGTCCAAAACAGAGACTTCTAAACCATTGATGAAATTAAAATTGTTAGCATCGAATGCAATAGAGAAGATACCATCCTCTGTAATTTGGTTAACTTTCTGGTTAATAGGATTGGCGAAGGTTATGGTTCCCGCTAAACCTATATTATGATTATTTACCTTAAGGTTAAGTCCGGTAGCGCAGAATTCGGTCATTTCTTTAATATGGAAGCTACCTTCAATAGCAGTTAATGAATAGGAGTGATTACTTGCTGCGCTAACATATTCACCATTGCCGTCGCGGAAGGTCCATTCTATTTCGGCGACTTCTATTTTGTCGCGAATTCTAAGTTGGCAAATTACATTAACCATACGGCCCATAGAATGACCATTGGAGGAATGTAGAACGGTAAGAGCAGGAATATTATCGCAAATCATGGTCCAAATTAAAGGTGTAAGATTAATAGCGGGAATGATTAAGCGATAATTGCGAATACCTTTACCAATATTGCCTATGCTCATGATCTGACCTTCCAAAAGGCCATGTAGGTACATTTCATAATTGCCATTATTGTTGCTTATATAACCGCCAATGTTTTCTACGGCTATATTTTCTCCTGGCAGAGTAACTCTGAGATTAGCTCTTTCCCATAATAAATGAAATTCGTAACGTTTTAGCTTTTCCTCAATGATGTTGAGTTGAGCAAAATCAAAATTAGTTCCTCTGTAGCATTCAGCAGCGTCTTCATGTTCGTGACATTCCCAGGTTATACTTGCATTTTGAAGATTGATTTCCTTTAATTCTTCTGAGCAAAGAAGTTTGAGGTAACCATAAAAGGCAATACGATTGTCTAGGTGTCTAAGATATAACCAAATGGACCTGCGCAGTAAACGCCAGCACCTTACTCTGATGCGTACGGTGGGTATATATACGTTTAAATGGTCAGTAATAGGTATATATAAACGGAAAATACATAGATACTCTGAATCTAAGAGAGGAATGTCATTAACCTGAATATTTTCGTTATTTAATAAGCCTCTTAAAATGTTAGCTACCCAGGAACGGATTTTACGTTCTAAAGCATCATTGAAAATCAATTTTACGATGAAAGCTATAGTACCGCCTATAATAGTAAAAACAGCTTTAGCGAAAATAGGAGCTAGGTAAAAGGCTGTAATTAAGCTTAGCGCCGTTAAAAATTCATGTTTTTCTAAAATATCTATAATGTGGTCAATCATAATATAAAAGTAGGTATTAATTTAAAAAAGAGCACTCAAATTTAGAGTGCTCTTTTTAATTGCTAATTATATTTCAAGTAAATTATTTTTTTAAGCTAGCTTCATAAGCTTTATAGTTTTCATTGCTAATAACATTGATACCAGTATCAGTAACTTTACCGCTAGCTTTGCCGCCATTTGCAATAGCAGTAGCAGCTTTAACTGCTTCTACAGCCATCATATGTTGATTTTGGACAATAGAAGCTACTTTATAATCAGGGTTAGCAATAACTCGAGCAGTTCCAGGAGCATAGTCAAAGCCAACTACCGCAACATCCTTGCGGTTCATCTTTTCAATGGTTTCAGTTGCAGCAACGGTAGGACTGTTGTTCAGGGCAATAATACCACGGATTTTATCAGTTTTCAGAGCCTTTTCAGACATCTTTCTAGTCATTTGATTATCACCTTGGTCAACTAACAGCATTTTGTTAAGCTTCCAGGTTTTAGGAGCTTTTTCAGTCCAGAAGGAGTTAAGACCGTCCAAGCGATCCATCATGGTAGAACTGGTTTGGCTGGATAATTGAATACGAACTACCAGCTCATCGGTTTCTTTAGCACCATTTTTCTTTAAAAGCTTCAACATTTCTTCGCCAGCCTTCATACCTGCAACTACGTTGTTGGTCATGAAACCAGCATCATAATCTTCACTATAGAGTGCTGTATCGAGAAGAACAACAGGAATTTTTTTTGCTTTTAAAGCTTGTACAACAGGAACCATGTTAGTACTATCTGCGGGAGCCATAACTACTGCATCGACCTTCTTGTCCATAATGCTGTCAATTAAAGCTTTTTGAGATTGCCAGTCAATTTCTCTCAGACTTGCACCCATATAAATGTTGGCATTAGCTTCTTTACCACCGGCTTCTAAGCCTTTTACAACTTCTTTCCAGTAACTGCTTCTCAAAGTTTTAACAACGGCATAGATATTTTTGCGACCGTCTTTGATTTCTCCCAAAGGTGCAAATTCAGCACGAACAGGAGCCTCAGTAACTTTTTTAATAACTTCCGCACCTTTAGGATCTACAACTTTTTGTTCTTGGCCGCAACCAATTGCAAAAGCACAAACTCCTAAAGCCATGAGAGCTGCTAAAACACGAGTAGAGATTTTCATAATATTCCTCCTAAAATTAATAATCCTTCATATTAATTGAGTTTTAAAGAAAACATAAGCAAAAACTTACAACATAAAAGCTATTTCATAATACTTATTCTTAATTATATTAATTACTAATAAGAATGTCAAGTATAAATGTTGATTTACTCATATGTTCTTGTAAGTGGATATTAATGTATGAATGTATAAACATTTAAACATGTAATCATATATTGCCTATATTATAAAATTGTAAATTCAATCAGTCAAGTTTTTTTTTCAACTTATAAACACAATGAGATAACTAACTGTTTGTGAATATTTATGAATTATTAGTTATTAATGAATTGATTTTACAGAGTGTATGTTATTTCTGGTAATGCTAAGGAGCAAATGATATTGGCTTTATAAAAATTATGCTTTCGAAGAATAATAAAAATGACTTGAAAAGAATAAAAGTTATGATATAATAATTGTTATCATATAAATTCTATTATTGGAGGGAATTATGTTAACTGCAGAGGAATTGCTAGCTAATCGACAAAAAGCAGAAGCAGATTTTGTAACCTATTTTAAAGGTTCCTATAAAGCCATTGATCGCTGGATTAGGGAATATGACCGCTGGTACCGTGAAGATGAGGGAAATGCTGAGCGCATTGGTTTTTATGGTCTTGTAGATCGTAGCTTTGTAACTCCTAGTGAGGCAGGCGTAGTAGAATATGATTCTCTCGGCAAGGTTAAGGCTGTAAAAATTGAGACATTAATGTGCGAAGGTAAACCTATGGCTAATTGTCAAGAAGGCACTTATGACGGCTTAGAGTTTGTTGGAGAGGGCGAATCCTTTAATATTCCATTTAATCGTTGTTTCCCTATTTTTGTGGAAATGCTGGAAGCTTACGATAATCTCATGCGTACTTAATTTTATAAAGGCCAAAAAAAGGCTACACATTATGTGTAGCCTTTTTTAGTTTGTGATTAGTCTTCGTCATCTTCTTTAATTGTACCATAAGCACAAAGAATTGTACCTTTGGGTGCTGATAATGCGGGGCAAACATAAAGGACAACGCCACTTTGTTCTGCATAGTAGGTGGTAATGGTTTCACCAAATAAATCTGTTACAGTACCAAGTACTTGACCTTCTACGACCCAATCACCACTGTGAATATGATGAATCCAACAGCCGGTTTCCAATGCTTCTAAATATATGAGATTTTCTACGTCACGGGGATGATAATGGCGAGGTTTAACACAAAGACTAAACATATTAAGCTTACGCAGAATGTTTCGGATATCGTCTTTGTAGGCGTCAATATCTTCGCGTAAGCAAAGACCTGCGCCACCGCGCTCGATAAGAATAGCTGGTAGACCAGTGCTGGCAGCGTAGTTATAAGCACCACCGGTAGCCATGGAACGTACCATATACTCCATATCAAGAACTTTAGCTACAGAACGAGCTTTTTTCTCGATTTCCGGAGTAGGTTGCCCAGGATAATAAACATAGGGATGAAGGCTTTCGTGGATATCACCACTATGCATATCTACATAGAAGTCAGCGATAGTGAAGAAATTGCTGCTAATGAGGTAAGCAATACGTTCGGAAAGAGTGCCACAGGGATCTCCAGGGAACACACGGTTGAGATTCTTGCCGTCTTCGGGAACGATAAATTCTCGACGAGCCCAGAAACCTTGAATGTTTACAGGATGCATAAGAATCAGTAAGCCTTTTACATCTTTGGATTCAATGTCGCGACCTAACTCCATTGCTGCTGCAATGCCAGGATATTCGGAACCGTGGATACCTGCAGTAATGAGAATCGTCGGTCCATCCTCGACACCATTTATGATAGTAATAGGTATTTTTACGGTAGATTGTGGAATTTGTAAATAGGTACGTAGCTTCTCTCCACGGGGTACAAATAATCCACAAGCTTTAAAGTCTTTAGACATTTTTATTACTCCTTGTTTTATCATACAAATACAACCTAATTGTTTGATTTTGAACTTTTTATATACAATGTATTATAACATAGTAAAATAATGCACACAAGTAGCATAGTTAAATTTATTACGTTTTGTGGGGAGATCCTAATAAAATATTGATGCTGTAAAAAATGATTTCAGTTTGCAATTTTTAAATAAAAAAGGAAGTCGTTAATGAAGTTACACTTTCAGTTTACACCTTTTTTTGAAAATTTAAAGTTGCAACAAACGGTTGAATATTGATTCATATGTTACATTCAACACTGTTTGTTGCCATTAGGTTAGGAATTAGTTTATCTTGGTAATGGACAAATGTGCAATTGCTTTCAAAAATGTTTATGTTTTAATCTAAAAAACATAAATATCCTATTGCACTTATTAGGAATTCGTGCTATTATTAAAGGGACATATTGCGATTAGCGTTTTATAAAATACAAAATTAAAAATGATGATTATAACACCTCTTTTATACACTACTGTTTATAATATGTTATTTTAAAGTTAATGTTTTATAATGTGGAGTATAGTCGAAGAGTGTTTTATAAAGTTATATTTGCATTTTATTTAGACTTATGCTGTGATGTGTTAAAGAAAATATCGTTGTCAATCGAGGTGCTCTTAGAGTTAAATTGAGAAGGTGGTGCGAATCCACCGCGGTCACGCCACTGTGATGCTTTTAGCTAAGTCAGGTCTACAGCCTCGAATGATATATTTCTGCGAGCGACGGAATATATATGTACGTAACCGTGCACACTATGTATGTATGCCTTCTGTTGTTAGCAGAGGGTGTTTTTATTTTGTATTATGGAGATGATGAGCTTTGTCAAACAAGCAAATCGCGGCCCGTTTGGGTCAAATTATCCTTGTTCTTCTCGGCATTAGCTTCATTACCTTTGCTTTGGTAATGTTGGCACCTGGCGATGTCGTACGTCAGATGATTGCCGGTGGCTCGGATCTGCAAATTACCCAGGCTGAAATTGATGCTGTACGTAAGCAATTAGGTCTGGACAAGCCTTTCTTCTTCCAATATTTGGATTGGCTTGGTCGTGCAGTAACTGGTGACCTTGGAACCTCCTTCATGGCGAAGAAACCCGTATGGGAAGCTTTGTGCGAGCGTTTACCAGGTACCCTTATGTTGTCTATCGTATCTCTTATAGGTATGATGATTATTGCAGTTCCCGCAGGTATCTACTCTGCAGTAAACCGTGGTGGTGCTATTGACTACATTGTTCGTGGCTTTACCTTTATCGGTGTTTCCTTACCTGGCTTCTGGGTAGGCTTGATGCTGTTGTGGATTTTAGGCCTGCATTTGGATTTAATTCCTATCGTAGGCGGCGAAGCTGACTTCGAAAATGTAATTGGTCCTGCATTAACGCTAATCATTCCTATGGCTTCTAAGTATACTCGTCAAGTTCGTACTGCAGTGTTGGAAGAGCTGCATCAGGACTACGTAGTAGGTGCACGTGCACGTGGCATGAGCGAAACCCACATTCTGTGGCGCGAAGTTCTGCCTAACGCTTTACTGCCTTTGATCACTTTGCTGGGCTTATCCTTGGGCTCCCTGTTAGGTGGTGTAGCAGTAATCGAGATGGTATTCTCCTGGCCTGGCCTTGGTCGTCTGGCTATCGAAGCAATTACCTATCGTGATTTCCAATTAGTTCAAGGTGTTGTTATCTGGATCGCATTGATGTACATGGTTATCAATCTTGTTGTTGACCTGTCCTACAATTATCTTGATCCTCGTTTGAGAAAGGCTAGGTAAGATATGGAAGTTTTGATTAGAGGCTTAAAGACCAACAGAGCTTTCCTGATTACTACAATCCTGGCGGCTCTCTTACTTTTAATAGCAATTGCAGCTCCTATTATTGCTCCCTATGATCCCACTCATGCAGTAATGCAAGATGCCTTCATGGAACCGGGCGCAAAGCATCTGTTTGGTACAGATAAATTAGGTCGTGATTGCTTCAGTCGTGT
>JAKSOK010000070.1 GCA_024405615.1 Phascolarctobacterium sp. | reverse complement strand
ATGCAAGAGGTAAATTCTTCAAAGGTTAAAACACTTCTGGTCATATAGAAGATGAAAACTAGGATTAAGGTTACGATGCTGCCTAAAACTAAGCCTTTAGAAGCATCTGCATCGGCAAAGGCATCTACAAAGCTAGCGTCACCAAAGTAACCACCAGTATAAACCATGCCTACAATGGAGCAGAAAATTAGAATGGCTACAGGACAAACCAAGTCGAGAACATCACCCTTGGGATTAGTAATTTCATCATCAACATTTCCGTAAGGACGACCAGGAGTAGTGAACAGATCACCTTTTTTTGCATTTTCCTCGTGGATTTTCATAGGACCGAAATCAAATCCTGAAGTGGTGATATAAATCATCATTAATAAGGTGCAAAGTGCATAGAAGTTATAAGGGATGGTATTAAGGAACATAGCGAAGCCGTTAATATCAGAGCCTTTAGGTACGGAAGAGGTTACTGCTGCTGCCCAACTGGATACAGGTGCAATAATACAGACAGGGGCTGCTGTTGCATCAATGAGATAAGCTAATTTTGCGCGGCTAACATTATGACGGTCAGTAACAGGACGCATAACAGAGCCTACGGTAAGGCAGTTAAAATAGTCATCGACGAAAATGAGGACACCGAGAATAATGGTTGCTAACTGGGCACCAATACGTGTTTTGATATTACGAGAAGCCCATTGACCAAAGGCTGCAGAGCCGCCTACCTTATTCATGAGGGCAACCATAATGCCAAGAATAACCAGGAAGACCAGAATGCCCACATTCCAAGCATCGGATAGTTTGGTAATCATGCCCCCTTCTTTTTGGAACAACAGGGAATTAAGGAGCAGTTCTACGTTACCATTCGCATAAAGACCAGCACCTATAACAATACCGACGAAGAGGGAGGAATAAACCTCTTTGGTGATTAAAGCAAGGGCAATAGCTACAACAGGTGGCAAAAGTGCTGCAGCTGTTGAGTATACTGCAGGCTTATAGGTTTCTGCGTCAACAGTGGCCGGTTGTCCATAGCTATAAGCAAGCATCGCGCCTATTATTACTAAAGAACTAATTAGAAAGGTCCAGTTTGTTTTTCTAGGTATATTGTTTTTCATGATTCTCTCCATAAATAAAGTCGTTTATTTTTTGAAAGTTAACAGCTCGTTAAAAGCTGCGATAGCAAAGCGGTCAGTCATACCGGAAATATAGTCAAGAACCGCTTGAATATAAATTTCTTGTTTGTCCATATTCCCATAAATTTTTAGATTTTGATAATTTTGCGCATAACCCTTTTGTTGGTAGTCAAGAATTTCGGTGTTACAATATCTAATAATGCGTTCGGTGAAGCCAACAACTAACTCTGGATAACGTTGAGCATTAGCTTGGAAATAATTCCAATTAACAGTATTGGTTGTGGGATTATAGCCTTGCATGAGGAAATTGAAGATTTCGTTGACGATTAAGGTTGCGTAATTATTATAAGGCGTTAAACGTGGATTGGTATAGATATACTTGTAATTAAAAGCTTTTACCGCATTAAGCTTAGCAAGCATTTCATGACTTAAACGTATACCGTCTTGAGGATTACTGTGCTGACAAATGTCTGTAATCAGCTCGTACATAATAACGGTTGTATTAGTAACTTTATCAAAGATGGTATTTAATTCCTTCTGCTCTTCCTGGTCTAGAAATCCCAAAGATTTAGCATCTTCAATATCTCTACCCACATAAGCAATTTTATCAGAAACCTTAACGATACATCCTTCCCAGGTAACAGGGGCAACTTGGCCAGGTGTAACGATGCTGTTTAAGTCTATAAAATCTTTACGAGGACGAAGCTGATTTTCATCTACTTCGCCACAATGACAAATAATGCCATCGCGTACAGCGTAGGTTAAATTAAGATTTTTGCCTTGATTATATTCATTCTTTAACAGCTCTATTTTGTCTACAAAATAAAGTCCGTTTTGTTCGTGCCAAAAGTCTTTGTTAAGATATTTTTTACAAAGCTCTTTAATAATGCGTTCGCCTAGGTGACCAAAGGGGGCATGACCAAGATCGTGTCCAATGGCTATAGCTTTAGTAAGCTCAGTGTTTAAGCCAAGTTCAGTAGCGATAGTGTTGCTGACAGATTCTACATGAGCTACATGCTCCATACGAGTACAAATATGGTCATTATCTATGTTTAAGAAAACTTGGGTCTTGTGTTTTAGACGACGGTAAGCATTAGAGTGAAGAATACGTGTATAGTCACGACCAAACTCGGAACGCATTTCTCCAGGACGTAGCTGGATGGGCTTTAATCTAGAGATTAATTTATCCCAGTTAGGACTTTCAGGATTAGCTGCGTAATTCTGAAAAAGTTTTGGTGACACATGGATCACATCCTTTATATATATAAAATCATCCACTTTAATTTTATATTTTTTTAGAAGCTTAGTCAAGGCAGAGAAAATACCCCAACTTCGACGTAAAATTAGAAAAGTGTAAATATGATACAAAATAGCAGATAATATAATAAATATTAAACAAAAGTGTAATATTTTGCAGGAATATAATTATTAATCACGAATTATAAAATCAAAGAGAGTAGCTATGCTTCCCTCTAACCTTGCAAGAACGAGGAGGTATCATTATGAGCGTTATTGTTAAAGGTAAAAACACAGTTGTAAGTCCCGCTATTAAAGATTACGTAGAAAAGAAGCTGGAAAAAGTAACTAAACAGTTTAAATCAGTAGGAGATATTACCTGCTTATTTAAGGTGGAGAAAAACGACCATGTTGTTGAAATTAGCTTCCCTGCAGGCAATATTCTTTTACGTGCAGAAGAAAGAACCAAGGATATGTACGCCTCCATTGACCTGGTTGTAGAAAAAATTGAGCGCCAAATTCATAAATACAAAACAAGATTAGCAAAGAGGAAATACGCTAATTTCTCTGAACCAGTAGCAGTTGATGAACCTGATTTACCGGATGAAGAATTTGCTATCATCAAAAATAAGCATTTTAAGCTGGAGCCTATGACGGCAGAAGAAGCAATTATGCAGATGAATCTTTTGCATCATGATTTCTTTGTATATTTTGATCCGGATATGGACGTAATAAATATTGTGTATAAACGTAAAGATGGCAAGTATGGTCTAATTACTCCGGAATTTAAATAATTAGTCTAGATTTTAGGAGCAGCACTCTCTGGGTGCTGCTCTTTTTATTTCATCTTTCTAAGAAGAAAATTGTGTTGATAAAAGGATTTTAAGTTTTTTTGTGGTATAATAAAAATAGTAAAATATTAATTTCCAAGCTGGTTATTTAGGTGAGGAGGTAATTATATGAAAATTACTTTTTTAGGTGCTGCTCGTACAGTAACTGGTTCTTGTTATTTGATTGAAGTTGGAGAGCATAAAATCCTTTTAGATTGTGGTATGTTCCAGGGTTCTAAGCTGGTAAAATCCTTTAATGAAAAGGAGTTCATGTTTGCTCCCAATGAGATTGAAGCTGTAGTTTTAACCCATGCACATGTTGACCATAGCGGTCTTATTCCTAAGCTTTGCAAACAAGGCTATAAGGGACCTGTGCATTGCACAAAATCAACCTTAGAATTGTGTTCCATCCTTTTACCGGACAGTGCACATATTCAAGAAAGTGATGCTGAATTGTTGATGCGTAAGAATCAACGTTTAGGCAAGCCTGCTAATCCACCCTTATTCTCTTTGGATGATGCTTTTGAAGCTTTGAAACTGTTTAAGGTACACGATTTTGAGGATAGTTTTACTGTTGTTCCCGGTATTGAGGTTAACCTTAAAAAGGCAGGTCATATTTTAGGTTCTGCTATTGTGGAAATGAAGATTACCGAAGGTGATAAGGTCACTAAGTTAATCTTTACTGGTGATATTGGTCAACCAAATCAACCCATTATCGAGGATCCTGATGCTTTGATTGGTGCTGATTTCGTTGTAACTGAATCTACTTATGGCAATAGAGTACACGAAGCCTATGATAAAGAAGGCGAACTGGAAAAGATTATTAATGAAACTGTTGATAAGGGCGGTAATGTTATTATTCCTGCTTTTGCAGTTGGTCGTACTCAGGTATTGTTGTACTATTTCCAAAAGATGTTGGCGGAGGGCAAAATTCCCGAGGTTCCAATTTACGTGGATAGCCCCATGGCCAATAAAGCAACTCAAATTACTCTGACTAATCCTGATGAATATGATGAAGAGGCTAGAGCTCTCTACGATATGCAGGGTAATCATTTGGTATCAATGCGTAATTTGCATTTTACTGCTACTGCTCAAGAATCTCAGGCGATTAATAGCATGGAAGGCAGCAAGATTATCATTTCTGCAAGCGGTATGGCTGATGCAGGTCGTATTCTTCACCATTTGAAGCACAACCTGTGGCGTGAAGATAGCTGCGTTGTATTTGCTGGTTATCAGGCAGAAGGTTCCATTGGTCGTAAGCTGACCGAGGGCTCCAAGAAAGTTAAGATTATGGGCGAAGACATTGTTGTCCGTGCTAAGATCTATAATATGAAGGGCTTCTCTGCTCATGCGGATAAAGAACAGTTGCTGACATGGTTTGGTGCTATGAAGAAAATGCCGAAGTGCTTCTTTGTAACTCACGGTGAGGTTGATGCAGCTTCTAATTTGGCAGACGAGATTCGTAGACGTTTAGGCTTAGCTGCTTATGTTCCTAAATTTGGTGATTGTGTCGAAATTTCCGGTAATGAATATCGTATCGAAGAATCCGATTTGATGGATGCTCAAGAAAGCATGCTGGAAGCACAACAATATCTCAAACAAATGGAAAGCGCTTATCTGCAACAAAAGACTAGATTGGAGCAAATTGTTGCTCGTGATGGCGACAAGGCGGACTTGGTGCGCAAGAAAATGGAAAAATTGCGTAGATACATGGATGATCTGCTCAGTGATATTCAATAAGCAAAAATTAAAGGGACTGCATTTGCAGTCCCTTATTTTTATTTCCCAAGTAGTTTTTTGAATTCAGCAAGCTTTTCAGCGAATTTATTTAAGGTTACGGTTACGGGTTGCGGAGTATTAAGATCAACGCCAGCATTCTTGAGAATGTTCAGAGAGTAATCACTTCCACCTGCTTTTAAGAAGCCAAGATATTTTTCTACTGCCTCAGGCTTACCGCTGAGAATAGCTGCTGCAAAGGCTGTTGCAGCAGAATAGCCAGTAGCATATTTATATACATAGAACGGAGTGTAATAATGGGGAATACGGCTCCATTCGTGAGCTAATTCTTTATCAATGGTCAGCGCTTCACCATAATAACGGCGGTTGCTATCTAACCAGTAATTTTCCAACACTTCTGCTTGCAGAGAACGACCTTCAGTAATTTCGTTATGGACAAATTTCTCGAATTCTGCAAATTGTACTTGACGATATACGGTGGTACGTACTTGTTCTAAGAATTGGTTTAACAGGAAGATTTTTTGCTCTGGGGTTGCAGTCTTAAGGGTATGTTCTAACAGAAGATTTTCATTAGTAGTAGAGGCAACCTCTGCGCAGAAAATTGTGTATTCAGATTTGATGTAGGGTTGATTTTCAGCAGAGAAATAGCTATGCAGGGAGTGACCAAGTTCATGGGCAATAGTGGAAATGCTGCTATAGCGCGGTTGGTAGTTCAGCAGTACGAAGGGATGAACGCCGTAAACACCCCAAGAATAAGCACCAGAGCGTTTACCTTTGTTCTCATAAACGTCGATCCAACCTTCAGTAAAGCCTTTATGGAGAACCTTTAAGTAGTTTTCTCCTAAAGGTTGCAAAGCTGCTTCAACTTTTTCGCAAGCTTCTTCAAAGGAGCAGGAGAAGCTGTCGCTGACTTCAGGTTTGCTTAAAGGATAGTACAAATCATAATAGTGTAGCTCATCGTAACCGAGGACGTCTTTTTTCAGTTGAACATATTCATGCAAGGGCTCCAGGTTAGCATGTACAGTATCGATTAAGCCATCATAGAGGGAAGCAGGAATATTATCTTCTGCTAAACAGGATTCTAAGGTATCTTTATAATTGTGCACATTAGCATAATAGTAAGCGGTTTGCGCACTGCCGGTAAGGGTAGCGGCTAAGGTGTTGCGCAGCTTGCCATAAGCACTGTGCAGGCCGATAAAGGAATTTTTGCGTAGCTCTCTGTCGGGAGAGGTCATATTGAGCATGTAATTGCCATTACTGATTGTAGTTTCGTTGCCTTGACCATCTTTAATTTTAGGGAATTCCATATCAGCGTTGGTTAAGGTGCTGAAAATATTGGAGGAAGCACAGGTGGCTAAATGGCCTTTAGCAAACATTGCTTCTTTATCTGCGGAGAGAATATGCTCACTGATACGGAGAAAGTTTTCAATATAAAAAGCATATTCCTGCAAAGCTGGTTCTTCTTGTAAAAAGGCATCTAAAGTTTCCTTGCCGAGAGCTAACATTTCTGGTTCGATAAAAGAATTGGAGGCAGAGAAGGTAGCAGCTAGACTTGCTGCAATGCCAACAAGGCCTTGGATATGCTGATTAGCACTATCACCATCTTTTTGGAGCGCTGGATATGCGTATATCTTATCCAGTTGCATTGCCATTTCGTCTTGCAGCTGTAAGGCTTGTAAAAGTTCTTTAGCAGTTTTTAATTTTCCCTGTAGGCTTTGGAGAATGGGGAGCTTTTCTTTAAAGCTAGCACATTCCTTTTCCCAGTCTGCTTCAGTACTATAAATATCTTGAGTATGCCATTTATAGGCAACAGGAATAGCTTCTCTAGGTGTATTACTGCCGTGTTCAGGGGCGTTTATAATTTTCTCGCTCATATTAATAACTCCTTGCAATTTTTATATTTATACTATATTATGTAAAAGAAAATGAGCTTTTTGCTCACGATAATTAATTATAACAGTCTCTGGTATAAAATACTAGACCTGGGAAAAGTATACAAGAGGATAGAAATGCAAGTATTGTTAACTGCTATTAACAGTAAATATATACATACAGGCTTGGGCTTAAGATATGTTGGCGAATATGCTAAATTACAAGGCCATAGCGTCGAGTTATTAGAGGAAACCATAAATACACCTATTTTAGCCGTTTTAGAAAAGCTTATGGCTATTCCGGCTGATGTATATGGTTTTTCGGTTCATATATGGAACAAGCCTTTTGTTTATCGTCTTGTGAAAATGCTGAAAAAGCTTAGGCCGGAAAGCAAGATTGTTTTAGGTGGTCCTGAGGTAAGCTTTGCTGCAGAAAAAATCTTTCAGGAAATACCTGTCATAGATTATATAGTGCAGGGTGAAGGTGAGATAGCGTTCAGTGAATTGTTGAAGGCTTTAGCACAGGGGACTGCGATTCCTGCTCATATTGCTTATGTTCATGACGGAGTTGTGGATTTAAATGGCGGAACCACAGTCATTGAAGATATGAGCCTTTTACCCTTCCCTTATCCAGATTTGGAGAAGGTTCTGGCAGAGCATAAAATAGTTTATTATGAGTGTACCCGTGGCTGTCCTTTTAATTGTGCGTACTGTTTGTCGGGTATTACTCGTAGTGTGCGCAAAAGACCTTTAGAACTAGTATTGAGAGATATTGATCGTTTTATAGAAGCTGGGGCACCTTTAGTTAAGTTTGTAGATAGAACCTATAACCTTGACGAAAGATATTTTCTGCCTATGATGGAACATTTAGCTGCAGCTAAAACTAATGCTACTTTCCATTTTGAAATTAAGGCAGATATGCTTTCTGAGAAGGTCATGAAATTTTTGGAAAAAGTTCCTAAGCATAGATTCCAATTTGAAATTGGTATTCAAAGTACCCATAAGCCTACTTTAAAAGCTATAAATCGTCAGGATGATTGGCAACGTTTGGAAGCAAATGTAAAGCGTTTACTGAGTTTTAAAAATATGCATATACATGTGGATTTGATAGCCGGACTTCCTTTTGAAAGTATTCAAGAATTTAAGAAATCCTTTGACGATGTTAGTGGTCTTGGTGCTGATATGCTGCAGATGGGCTTCCTTAAAGTTTTGCCTGGTACGCAAATGGCACAAGAGACTGAAGCTCATGAGCTTCGTTATATGGATGAACCTCCCTATGAAATTCTAGCTACTAAGTATATGCCTTATAGTGATATGCAGCTTTTAAAGCGCATGGATAATATTCATGATCAAACTGGTAACTGTGGTAGCTTTAAAAATATTTTAAAGTATCTTATTAAGGCCTATGGTAAAGGTGCTTTTGAATTTTATAAGCAACTTACCAATTGGTGGGTTAGAGAAGGTCATTATCCGCAAACTCATAATTTGAAGGGTGTAGCAGAACTGCTGTATAAATTCATTTTGCATGAAAAAACATATAGTCAAGAACAAAAGACTGTTATGTTGGAAATTTTGCGCTACGATGTTTTTGTAGATATACCTGGGTGGTATCCAACTTGGCTAAAATGGCAGGCGGAAGCAATCTTTGAAGAAATGTCTACTTTTTGGAGAAATGAAGAATTAGTACATAAATATGTACCTAACTATAAATTTTCTACTTGGCGTCAAATTCATAAGCTTTATCCTGTTGAGCGCTTTAATTATGGACCGACTGGGAATAAGGAAGAATTTTTCCTTCTGCTAGATTGCAGTGATGGCGAAGCAAAACAAATAAAGCTTGAATTTTGAGGATTTGAGAAATAGTA
>JAKSOK010000007.1 GCA_024405615.1 Phascolarctobacterium sp. | reverse complement strand
GTTTAATTCCTTGAGCACCTGTTTCATTAAATTCTTTTGATCAGTGCTATCATAAATTACGAAATTAGTATTATACCCTGACAGCTTGTCAATATCCATGCGCAGCAAACGTGCACAGAAAGCATGGAAAGTAAACAGCCATACATTTTTAGCAGCAGACCCAACCATTTTATCAACACGCTCACGCATTTCAGCAGCAGCCTTATTGGTAAAGGTAATGGCTAAAATACGGTAAGGTCGAACTCCCTGCTCCAATAATTGAGCAATACGACAGGTTAAAACCTTAGTCTTGCCACTTCCGGCACCAGCTAAAATCAGCATGGGGCCTTCTGTGCTCATAACCGCATCTACCTGCTGTCTATTTAAACCTTCAATTGTATCGGACATAAATTCCTCCTAAAAAGCTTCTATCTAAATATGCACTTATTTCTTTACCTTAGGTTTCGCAATTAGCCAAGGATTTTTCTTTTCAAAGCTACTAAAGAGCTGGGAATCAAACCACATGTAATAGAATTTCTCTGCAGGTTCGATGTTATAGCCATCCTGATGATGATCCGCTAAATCGAAAGGATCTGCCATAATCAGCACATCATCGCCCTTATAGTCGGTACCCATGCTATCATAGCCAATAATTACGCGCCAATGACCGCCCCATTCTACATTTTCTACCATGATGGGATTATTTTGCTTTAGATTTCCTTCTACAAAACGAACAAAAGCGTCGTAATTTTTGGGAGTTTTACTACTAGTTGAGGAATGAACTTCCCAATTTACTTTTTCAAAATAACTCATCATGCCCTTGACACTAGTACCATTATGGTTATTAGTATCCATAGCCTTAGCTATTTCCATTTCGGTTTGTGGACATTTACCTAAATAATGCTCCACCACCATATAAGCTGCAGCTGGGCCACAGGTGTAACCCGTGGTTTGTTGATAAGTCTTAAAATTACTCAATATGGTTAAATGGTCATTACTTTTCATATTATAAAAATCCAGCGCAGGGAAATAGGGCGAATTTTTAATATCATGCTTGGTAACATGAGCAGCAGCACCACCAGTAGTAGAGGTTCCTTCATTCACCTTACTAAACAAAAAATTACGTGCCCAATTAGCAGTAAAAAGCACACCTGCCAATATAATTACTCCTAAAATTACTTTTAAATATTTCATAAATTACTCCTATTAGTAATGTAATAATAAAAAGCCATACTGTGATATTATACCATATTTGACCGTTACTAACTAGGGCTTAGGCTAAAAACCCACATATTTTAAGTATATCCTTCTTCCTAAAGATTATACTTGCTATTAGCATTATAAAGCTGTAAAATAATAACATATTAAATTAGTAAGGATTAATAATTATGGCTAAAAATATTCCTTTCGTGCCTGCTGATGATTTAAGTAAGCTTTGGCGCGCTATTATAGAATTTGATATGCTCCAACCTGGAGACCGTATCCTCATAGGTCTAAGCGGTGGCAAAGATAGCATGCTTTTGACAGCTATGCTGGCGGAAATCAAAAAGTTTTCCCCAATCCCCTTCGACCTAGCCTGTTACACCATGAACGGCATGTTTGCTCCTAATTTCCCTAAACAGGAGCTAGTTGATTTTTGTGCTCATTATGGCTTAGAGCATTACAGTGATGATGTTGATGTTCCAGCCGCTATGCAGGGAAATAATAATAGTCCCTGCTATACTTGCGCTTTCTTCCGTCGAGGTGCAACTAATCGTAGAGCTAAAGAGCTTGGTTTTAATAAGATTGCCTTAGCTCATCACAATGATGATGCAGTGGAAACCTTTTTCATGAACGTTATGACAACAGGTCAGCTCAGCACATTTTTACCTGTAACCTATCTTTCTCGCATGGATTTAACTGTTTTACGACCTTTACTCTACTATCGTGAAAGCGAAATTATAGAGTTAGTGAAAAACCTTGGCATTAAGCCTTTGAAAAATCCATGCCCCTACGATGGTCATACCACCCGTCAGGATGTCAAAGAACATATTGCCGCTCTGAATGACATGTATCCTCAAATTTATGATCACTTAGCTGCTGCTATGCGTAAACAACCCAAGCAAGAACTTTGGCCAGAAAAACCAGACCAAAAGGAATTGCTGAAAAAGTTTAAAGCTTTCTGGCACAGCAACAAAAAATAATATAGATGTTTTACACAACGTTAATTTTACGATTTATCATAAGTTCAGTATGACTTCAAATAAAAAATCCTGTTACAATATTCTTGTAACAGGATTCTTTATTTTGCTTGTCAAACAAGGTCACTTTTCTTGCCCTATATTTACATAACGGTAAATATTACTAAACATTGCACCATTTTCACCTCTATGGGGAAAATATCTGCCAACATATTGCTGTCTATTCTCAATAACTCTGTGATAAAATTTTGTGTCCACTTTCTTTAAAAACTGCTTAAGCTTTAATTCTTCCTTAATATCGTCTACTAAAGAAGTCTTATCATGGATATCATATCTTCCAGTTGAATTAATACCAACTTCGTTATCCATATCGTTTAAGCCCTACCTATAGCCTTTACAGATTTTTTTGACAGCTTCACACCTTGATAATAAGATACATAGCTCTTATACACAGCAACGTTATGAGGAAATACATTAGCAGCTTCAGCACGAGCATTTAGAATTTTGCCATACAGACCAGATGGTTTTACTTTTTCTTCAGATTTTTTCATTCAAAAACGCCTCTTTTCGTAATAATTCCTAATTTTTATTTTCAGCTATTTGATAGCTAATCAATCTGGTATTAGTATATAACATATTCTTTAAAAATAAAAATATTCAATTAGCATATAAAATATAACCTATTACTCCCAAGCATATAACCTATAAATATAAAAGCTGCTAGCTTAGGAAATCCCATGCGTAGCAGCTTTTTATTATTTTTGTTTAATTATAAGGAATCACTTTTCAATATTGCTTCTAAGTCGCAAACCTGTTGAGAGTTACGCGTTTTAGCATAAAACTTTAAAAAATGTTGAGCAGCAACTGATAAGGGCCTATCCTTAACCTTTACTACTGTTTTATATACCTCTGCATCAATATCACTGATTCTTTTAATAATATAATCATCACCTAAATCTTCAGCAGGTTCAACTGGGAATATTGCTACCGCAGCCTTCTCTGCTGCCCATTGCAAAGCCGATTGTCGAGAAGTGCTTATGCAAATAATATTCGGAACTAACCCCTGTTCCTCACAGGCATTTTTGAAAACGGACGCACAACCAGCTGAAATGCTTATGGGAATATCCTCAAGCTCATGTAATTTAATTTCATCTTTAGTCCCATCTAACCAGACAGAATCTTTATGGAATACTGTCACGAGTTCTTCATCGCGTCTAAACAAAACCTGAAAATTATCCTGATGCCGTAAAGGTGTACTTAAGATGCCAATTTCCGTAATACCATTTAACAGCTGCTGGGTTTGTTCTTCAATACTTGCCTCATACAGTTCACAAGTAATTTTAGGATACAGTTGGCAAAAGTTTTTCAACGAACTTTTAATAAATAAAGCAGAGCGAGAACTTGTAATACTAAAGCGTAAAGTCCCTCTTACACCACCCATAATACTATTGATCTCTGTTTTAGCTAAATCATCCAGAGAACAAATATATTTAGCCTTCTGATATAATACTCGACCAGCTTCGGTTAGAAGGAGTTGTCTACTTCCTCGAGTGGATATAATTAGTTTTGCACCAAAATAGTTTTCCAAATGTCTTAGCTGTTTACTTAAAGCAGGCTGAGCTATATGTACGCATTCAGCAGCACCCGTGAAACTTCCCGCTTCTACAACCGCCAAAAAGTTTCTATAACAATCTAATTCCATGTGTTTTCCTTTCTATCAATATTTATACAATAAAAACCCAATGTATGACTATCAGTTATATGTTTTTACAATTTCGTATTTTATCATATTATTAGGAATAAAACAATATTGGTAATCACATCTATTAAGTATAAGTTTTACCAATTTGGAATATTTAATATTCCAAAACAAATATGAGTATATTAGCTATATTTATTCCCATCTTTTTCTGTCAATAATCAGCGATAACACTTATTCTTCTCATTGCTTTTATTCCTATAACTATTAGTTCATAACTTGTATGCCAACACAATATTTTTATTATTTTAGCATAGGTTGTATAATCTCAAACTAGTTAGGGTACTCTTAATTCCAAAGAAAGGTGGGCAGACGCAAATAATGACAACTGATTATGTGATTAATGAACTTATAACCGAACAAGATAGCGATGAAGTAAAAATTAAAGAGTTCCTTAGAAAAGTTGATTCTAGGTATTATCATAGAAAAATAGAAAACCGTTTAGAAGAAATGCATAAATTTCCTCTCTTGGGTGAAGATGGTAGCTTGTTTATCAACACTTATCAATATATTAATCTTGTTCCCAAAAGAAAAATTAAGAAATGACAATGGAGGTCAAAAATGCAACCAGCAATAAAATGTTTAATTCTATTAGCAGTAGTAGCAATACTATTCGTTACTGAAATGATTCCTCTAGCAATGACTGCAGTAATGGCAGCTATTGCCTGCAGCGTTTTAGGTCTTGTACCTCAAAAAGAAATTTTCTTAGGCCTAGCAGATTCTACCGTAGTTTTATTTGGCGGTATGTTTGTCGTAGGCGCATCTATGTTCTATACCGGCTTAGCACAAAAGATTGGTGGTTCTATCGTAAAACTATTTGGCACTAGCGAAAACAGCTTAATGATCGGCATTATGGTTATTGCTGCAGCAATGAGTGCTTTCCTTTCTAATACCGGCACCTGTGCTTGTCTTATTCCTGTAGTAATGGGTATCTGCTCTACAGCTAAGCTCTCCTCCTCTAGACAACTCATGCCTCTAGCTTTTGCCTGTGGCTTAGGCGGCACAATCACCTTGATTGGCACTCCTCCTAACATTCTGGCCAATGTAGCTTTAAAAGCAGCTGGTATGGAACATCTGCAATTTGGTTTCTTTGAATATGCATATATTGGTATTCCCATTACTGTAGCTGGTATCGTCTACATGATGTTCTTGGGCAAATATTTCCTGCCTGCAGATGCTACTGATGAAATCGTTGAAGTTGAGCAAGAAATTGATGCAACCACTCAATCTCCTCAAAAGCAAATGATTTGCGGTATTATCATGGTAGGCGTAATTTTAACCATGGCAACCAGCATTGTACCCCTGGAATTAGCTGCAGTAGTCGGCGCAGTACTTTGTGTGCTCACTGGCTGCATTACTGAAAAACAAGCTTATCAATCCATCGACTGGATCACTATCTTCCTGTTTGCAGGAATGATTCCTGTTGCAACCGCTATGAACACTAGTGGTGCTGGCAAACTGATTGCAGAAGCTGTAGTTAACATGCTGGGCGGCAATCCCTCTCCTTATACTGTAACCGCAGTATTATTTACCCTTGCCGTAGTTTTAACCCAATTCATGTCCAACACTGCTTCTAAAGCTCTGCTGTGTCCTGTTGGCATTGCTCTTTCTGCACAAATGGGTGCATCCCCCAAGGCCGTTTTAATGGCTATCCTTATCGCTTCCAGCTGTGCTTTTGCTTCCCCTGTTGGTACTCCTCCTAACACTTTGGTTTTAGGACCTGGTAAATATAAATTCATGGATTATTTGAAATGTGGTACTGGTTTAGTAGCAGTTTGCCTCATCGTATCCATCTTAGTAATTCCTGTTGTATGGCCCTTCTTTCCTGCCAATTAATCAGTTTACTTTTTGTTATAACATCTTCCTTCCTTTTATAATATATTAGATTAAAGAATAACTTAAAACTTAAAGACAAATCAAGATTACACATGCCATTCTTTTAGCTGTTACCTTCGAAGTAACAGCTATTTTTTTAGTTTATATTCTTTATGTTGCCTATAAGAATAAATAGGTTCTTTTAAACTTCTAAAAATTACTAATACTAGTTTAGTAAAACAGTAAACTTCTTCATTCCCAACAGATATTGGATTTATTTCCTATTCCACTGTAGAATATAAGTAATGAAGCCCCAATATATTTTTAAGGAGGATAAAATTATGAACAGAACTTTATGTATTCTTGTATGGGTAGTCATTACGTATTTAACTTCCCTAAATTTGGAGGCCTTTAATTTGGGTAATTTCACTCAGCTTATAGGTTTGATCATGGGTACTTCCTTATCTGCAATTTTTATTTCAACTTTTGTTACCACTGAAAGAGAACTATTAAAACTAGGCGTGCTAGCATCCGCGGTATGTCTGTACTTAGGGGCTTTAAGTAATCCAGCAAACTATTTCCATCTATATTATAATGTAGATAAATATATACTCTTACAACAAAACTTATCCTTTATTACCTTAGGTACTCTTGGTGCAATACGTAGTCTTTATTTATACATGCAAGCAAGAAAAGAAAACAAGGCTGAGACCTCCCCTATCCAAATTGTCAAAAACCTTTTTGTAGAAGAACTATAGAATTTTTAGTATGGAATAGGTTATATTCCCAACGTGTATAACTCTAGCATTGACGAATATGTATTTTCACTGATATAATAATACATGTAAAGACAAGATATTAATACTACTTAGGAATATTTCCTGTAATCCAGTTAGAATCTGGAGCGGTCCCGCCGCTGTGAATGCTGAGTGATTCTCGACTCTCACCTGAGAAAATGATCAATGACGCTAAGCCAGCAAACATTATGTAGTATCTAATTTTCTTATCTGCGAGTGACAGGTAGGGATATAATATTGGTAGTAATATCATATTTATCCTTACCGTTTTAGCAGATAAGCTAAAACGGTTTTCTGTTATTTACATCTCTCATAACCATAAGGGTGTGGTTTACATCTATTCTCTCCCAAGCTTCTCTTTCATAATTCTCTGCCACACCTGAAAATTGTCATTGCTGGGGCAATTATCTATACACTTCCATATTTATTTTATTGATACCCTGCTTATAGCGGGGTAATTGTTTGGGAAAATAAAAAATGTAGCACTGATAATAAGTGCTACATTTTTTATTGCTACATATTAATATGACAAAATTTCAGGACCATTTTCAGTTATAAGAATTGTATGCTCCCATTGAGCAGATTTCTTACCGTCTTGAGTACGGATTGTCCAGCCATCCTCTTCTTCGTAAATACCTTTGCGACCTGCATTAATCATAGGTTCTATAGTAATAACCATACCAGGAACCAAAACCATACCCGTTTTACGCTTGCCATAGTGAGCTACGAAAGGTTCTTCGTGCATATCTACACCAACGCCATGACCACCAAATTCCTCTACTACAGAGAAGCCATGCTTATGGGCAAGCTGAGCAATGGCAGCACCAATATCACCTAAGTAGCCCCAAGCTTGAGCAGCCTGCAGGCCACGATTGAGGCACTCTTTAGTTACATCCACTAACTCTTTATCCTTTTTGTTAATCTTACCGATACAGAACATGCGGGAAGCATCACCATAATAACCATCAAGCACAGTAGTGCAATCCACATTGACAATATCGCCAGGTTTTAGAACATCGTATGGTCTATCACCGGGAATGCCATGGCAAACTACATCATTAACGGAAATAGTTACACTCTTTGGGAAACCATAATACCCTAAATCACCAGGAACACCACCATGAGAAATTATAAACTCATAAATGATTCTATCTAATTCACCGGTAGTTATACCAGCCTTAATATGCTTTTCAACTTCATCTAAAGCCGCTGTATTTAAGGCACATGCTTTACGAATACCCTCAAGCTGTTCAGGAGTCTTAATCATATCGCGAGTAGGAACTTCTTTGCCCTGCGCTGCTAAAATCGCAATCTTATCATCAATAATCTTATGGCAGTCCTCATAGGCATGACCACTGCCGCACCAACATAATTCTTTTTCCATTCTTTACTCCTTAGTATAAATCATCACGAAAAAATATTCGTATAGCTCATTAATTATATCATATTCGCAACCTAATGGAAAGACTCCACGTCTAAATACGTAAAAAATACTGACATTTCCTTCTATTTATGGTAGAATTAAGTGTTATAAAATTCATCAATGCCGAGGTTAATATATGGAATCTTTTTTAATGTCATTTATAGATATTGTTTTGCATTTGGACAAACATCTGCCTGAAATCATGGCAGCCTACGGATCTTTTATCTATTGTATCCTTTTCGCTGTAGTTTTTTGTGAGACTGGTCTTGTTGTTACACCATTTTTACCTGGTGACTCCTTGCTTTTCGCTTGTGGTGCCCTTGCTGCGGCCTCTCCCGAAAGTATGAACATTTCCATTATCGTACTTATCTTCTTAGTATCGTCCGTAATTGGTGATGCCTGCAACTATATGATAGGCGAAAACTTTGGTGATGCTTTATTAAAAGCCAACACTAAGCTTATTAAACCCGAGCATGTAGCCAAAGCCTCAGCTTTCTATGAAAAGCATGGCCACAAAGCCATTTTCCTGGCACGCTTTGTTCCTATTGTTCGTACCTTTGCACCTTTCGTAGCAGGTATCGGCAAGATGCATTATTTTACCTTTGCAAAATATAATGTTATCGGCGCTATCGTATGGGTAACATTATTTGTTGGAGGCGGCTATTTCTTCGGCAATATTCCCGTTATCAAACAAAACTTTACCTTTGTCACCTTAGGCATTGTCATCTTCTCCATCCTGCCAGTTTTATACGAAACAGTTGGCAAAAAACTCTTAGGAAAAGAATAATCATAAAATTAAAGCCATCAGGTACCAGCCTAAAAAAGGTCTGGTCCGATGGCTTTTTTTATGCTCTTTTTACCATTTCTCTGGTACTTCACGTAATTGCTCACGTACAAACATTACGGTAGAACAATCACAAATAACATTGCCTTGATCATCAGTAAGTTTTGAAGAAATATTGATGGTTGACATGCCTGAATGAATTATCTCACTTTTCACGAGCAAATCACCAAATCCCTTAACATTACCAATATAATTAATATTCATATTTAAGGTTTGGGCAATTTTACCAACAGAAGCACAGGTTATACCATTAACACAGTCGCACAAGGCTGCCATTGCACCACCATGTACGCCTAACCAATGATTGGTATGAATATCAAAATCAATGGGCATAACCAAGGTAGCACCACCACAATGCACTTCCTGAATTTCTATTTTCAAAACATTCATGAATGCATTCGTACTCCACATCTTCCTAATTACTTCTTCTGGACTCATCTTATTCTTCCTTTCCGTTAATAAAGTTAACCATTAAACACTCATATATAAAACTATAAATGTACTTACATATAAATGAATTTTTCTTCCATTATATATACTGTATCTTTTATAAACGACTTTAGAAAAGCATAAAAGGCTCGGCGCTCAATACCGAACCATTCATGCAAGGAGGATTGTTTAGCATTGCACATTGCCTGTAAAATGCTAGGTGTAAGAGTAAAATGTTTATATAAAGATCGCCATGGTTTCTCTTGTCCCCTAGAGAATTGCACATGGAAATTCTTTATTTTCTAACAAATATAGGGCTATAGTGATAGATAATAAATCAGCACTACCACCCGGACTAATATTAAGTTTTTCAAAATCATGACAAGCTTCTTGCAGCAGATATCTTCCAGCTTCTGTAAAAACGCTGCCTGCCATTAAAATTTCCTTGGCTACCCTTTTAGTCTGCTGTGCGGTTTGCCAGTCAGAACGCCAAAGAACATTGCTGTCTTCAACAACAGCCATCAAATTTAATAGTGCGTGTATTAACGCGTCATTTATATTTACCTGCTTAGCAAAAGCTTCGCGTAAAGCGGGCAAGCCATAGTTAATTACACTAGGGAAGCCATTTTCTATTTCTCCACGGATACCAGTTATTCCGTATTTTTCATAGAGCTTTTCCCCATAGGTTCTTCCTGAACCTTGTAAATTTCTTAATTCTTTCGCCACTATTCCTTTTGTCATTGCCTTTACGACATCTATCAAGGAAGTAGAAGGCAAATTTTTGCTGCTTGCATATCCTGCGGCAGCACTCAAAACACCACCGGCAAAGAGTATTCCTCTTTGAGTATTAACTCCCTTTGTAACATTTAAAAGTTCCTTTTCAACACCAATGCCATAAGCACGGACCTTTTTCATAAGCTCTTCAGGTCTGCCATCATGACTGAGTCCTATAGCCTGTAATTCATAAAAGGCTTTACTTAAGACAGCAGAGCTCATCATAAAAGTCATTATGCTCATATCCTTATGGGAACCATTGCCAGTTTTGGTAACAAGACCTGGTTTAGGACTTGTAGAAACTTCTAATAAAATTGCCTGTGCCAGATACAGATTAATATTTAGAAGTTCTGCATTATACGGAGAAAGTTGGTAGGTATATGCTTCAGAGCCTTCCTCGATTTTCATTTTTTCGAATAAACAGCTTTGATCATACATTGCTAACAAAATCCTCCGTCAATAATACAGCATAAATTTAGCCCATAATAGCTTTAGTTGCTAAATATAGGATGGAAGGGCACAATAAGCAACCGGTACCAGTATAGAAGGTAGCAGTCATAGCGCCATAGGGAACCAGTTTAGCATCAACTGCAGCTAAACCAGCAGCTACGCCAGAGGAGGTACCCATCAAACCACCATAAATCATTGCGGATTGAGGATTGTTCAAACCAACAATATCTTTAACGAACGGTGTTACCATCATAACCAATACAGATTTAACAACACCAGCAGCGATAGAAATGGCAATTACGTCAGAGGAAGCACCCAATGCAGCACCAGTTACAGGGCCAACAACGAAGGTACATACACCTGCGCCAACAGTTACCATGGAAACGGTGTCCGGATAACCCATGAAGTAAGCCATTACACAACCAACAACAAAGGAACTAAATACACCCATTAACAAGGAAACAACACCAACTACGCCGCATTTCTTAATTTCACGTAAGTCAGCGCCAAAAGCGGTAGATACGATAGCGAAGTCACGGAACATACCGCCACCCATCATACCAACGCCAGCAAACATAGGAATAGATGCTAAGCCTTTAGAACCACCAGTGGTAATACCACCAATATAAGCCAATACTAAGCCTGCAAAAATAGCAATTGCAGATCCATGAATTTTACCTTTTGTAAAAGCAGAAAGTTTGTAGGTAATTAAAGTAATTACACCAATAAGCATAAAGGAGAATACGAGACCGTTTTTAGTACAAACTTTCATAAACATTGCAACGATATCCATAATTATTCACCTTTCTTACTGAAAATCTTATTAATGATAGGAATAAGTGCAAAAGCAACTGCCACACCTACAATGCCAGAGCCTATTGCTAAAGGACCACCTTTTAAAGCAGCTACTACGTTTTGAATAGAACTCATAGCAACAACGATAGGAATATACATTGCAGACCAGAAAGCGATACCGCTTTGAGATTTAGAATCTAACCAACCAGCGTCAATACCCTTGTTGGTTAAAATAATCAGGAATAACATAGCGAAGCCAACGCCACCAACGTTAGCCTTAACGCCAACTAAAGCACCAAAAACATCACCTAGGAACATGCCTACAATATAGCATGCTGCCAATAAAGCTACACCATAAATTGCCATAATTTCACCCCAGTACAATTTTTATTATGAACTAATGCACCCCTAATACTCTTATGTGAAGCTGATTGTTCACCACACAATCAGCTTCACCATTAAGAGCAGCCTAGTTCAAACAACTAAAGTGGATATGCTGAACGTTATAGTAAATACTATTATTCAACGATAGCTACAACTTGGCCAGCGGAAACGCGATCGCCAGGTTGAACTTTATATTCTTTAACAACGCCTGCTACCGGAGAGGGAACCAGTTGTTTCATTTTCATAGCTTCCATAACGATCAGTACGTCACGAACTGCTACAGTGTCACCAACTTGTTTTTCAAAACGAACAATTTTACCAGGTACGCGAGATTTAATTTCCATAATAATTTTCCTCCTAAAATTTTAATAATTTAATTTAAAAACTGCATAATATCTTTTTTATACAGCAAATCAACTTTATCAATGCTTTTACCTAACACGGTTCTTGTAGTCATAAATATTTCTGCTAATTTAACCCCAAAGCCATTAGGCAAATCAAGTTCGAAATCCATATTTATATTCTGAAAATCAGCCTGACATTTTTTATAAAATGCTTCAAGCTTATCATAGCTTGCTGGCTTTAATAAAAAGTCTAAGTCGGATTTATCATCAGTATAAGGTAAACCAGTAGCAAGCTCTAAACCAACGGAGCCTAAAACTCCAATCTCCAAGCCGAAGCCTTGCGCAGTCTTAAACAACTGTGCTGTAGCTTGTAAACACATAGTTCGTTCACTACCAGCTTTTTCAAGAACCTCATAGGGAGTCACAATTGCTTTTATTTCCTTTTCATCAGCATAAGCAGCTACGCGAATTCGATTTCCATCTATACGCTCTGTATGTACAAAGCCTATAGGAATTCCAACATATGGTTCATCACTACGACGCAATATGCCTGGAACATCCGCATTGCCTAATAAGATGTCTCTTACTAGCTCTTGCTTTCTGCCCGTATATTTTGCAGCTAGGCTCTGCCATATACGTTGTTTTTCTTGTTGGGAAATAAAAATTAAATTATGCCTTTTTAATTGCGCTTTGTCCATGTAGGATCCGCCTTCGCCTTCTGTTGATAATCCAACTGTGCTTGTACCATATCATCAAATAACTGAGTTTTTTGCGGTCCTTCAATAACAACTCCAGGTTGTTCCCCTGCAGTAATATAATCCGGTCGCAACTCTAAGATGGTATGATCAGAATTTGTAACAACATTTGGACTTACTTTAACAACACGTCCTTTGATACGCAAAATCGAACGAGCTACTCTACCAATAGTAGTTGCTGAGCTTAAGGTTGTTGCACGAACAATAACCTCATTCTCTGGATAACTACGTTCGCGGCGATAAGTAATAATTTTACCAGCACGATTGCAGACATGCCCACTTTCTGTTACGGGGAAACTATCGCCTGTGGGCAAACCACCAACAACCATTTCGTACATATCCTGTCCACCTTTTTCATTAGGTAGCTTTACTAACTCAAGGTCATCTCGCACTGGAACACCATCCATACATAGCCAGCCAAATTCCTGGCAGCCATATAAATCATGAACCTCTGCGTTAAGCACCTCTTTGGCAATAGGAAGCAATTCTAAATCTAAAGGTGTACCAGCCGTTAAGATAATTAAATTTTGTGGTAATTCTTCTGCAACGCCCATATGCTTAGCATCCTCTAAAGAAGCTCTAATAAAGGATGATTCTCCTACAACTGCTTTAGGTTGATAGTCATACAATGCAGCTAAGAAGGCATCCCTTGAGGAGCGAACTAAAAAGTGCCAGTTTAGGCCATATTGCTTAAAAGCTTGACCAGAAAAAACATTTACTAACGGTGGATAGGTTACTACTACAGTATCACCAGGCTTTAAGCCTGCGCGTTCAAGAACTGTTATCGACGCCTTGACTCTTCTAGGTAATTCAGCATAGGTAATACCTACAATATTTTGAAATGCCGAAGAACCAGTTGTAAAAGTTAGATAAGCCAGATTAAGGGGAGTATGAACCTCTTGAATATTATGAGCAGCGGTAGGACCGGCAATTCCTTTATCTTCCAAAGTTATACGCGGCATTTCCTCAAAAGTAGGTGCTGAGCCAAACTCCTTTACCATCATGCTTATTTCTGCAAGCATTCCTTTCATACTACCCCTTCTTTCTTAACAATTATGCATTAATATATTTGTCAGCAACAGCTGCAAATTCTTCATTCATTTTAGCCATAGCTTTCAGACGAGTTACACGACCACCACGACGTTCGCCTAACAGGCCACGACCCCAAGGGCCTAATTCTTCAAACTTGCCTTCAGCTTTCAATTGTTGTACTTCTTTGACATGTTTAATTACGCAAGGACGCATGTCATCAATAGTATTAACCAGTTCTTGTACACCGCCCAGGTTATAGAAGAAGTTAGGACCAGGAGCAAATACCGGGTTAATCTTAGATAATTCTTCCAAACGTTCGATATCCATTTTGGTAATACGAGAAATAGAAGTGATAGGCATTACGTGAATCATAGTGCCAAATTCAGGGCTCAAAGCCAGAATTTGGTCAGCTTGCAAGCCATGGCACAGGAATGCGCCAGAAATTGCACGGCCAATAACCATTGCTACGATAGGATGGCCTGCTTTACGAGCTTCAGCCAGCGCTAATTGATAGCCACCAGTAGATTTGTTCATACCAGCGATTTCTTCCATTTTACCAGGACCGTTACCCGGGGTATCTACAATCAGAACAATAGGACGTTTTGCGCTCATGGGTTTATCAGCATCTGCTTCCAGAGTACGATAAACTGCAGTAGCCATTTTGTAGCCTTCTTCCAAACCGATTACACCACCAAAAACGACGGGGAATCTATCATTGAAAGCATAAGCATCATTTGCAATAACAGTACAAACTTCACCGTCAAGTTTAGCAGTACCAACTACAGAACCAGGACCATATTCCGGATCTAATTCAACATTGCCAACCTTGCTTTCTTCGAAGGTACCTGCATCAACGATCATATCAATGGCATCGCGGCCACGACCAATCATAGTCAATTCTTCATCCATGTTTATTTCCTCCTTCGCTTATTCGCGTACTCTGCGTTTAGCAACCTTCAGGAACTCAGCGGTAGGCATTTCCGGAAGAGCTGCAGCGTTTTCGTTACCGAAGTATTTCCACAGATCCATAGAATCTTTCGGTTGAAGTTCTGCTACCAGAGCAACCAGTTTTTGTTGTTCTTGAACTAACTTCAGGCTGCCGATACGGCGCATTTCTTCAATTTTGTCCATAGGAATGTCAGCGATTTCAGCCAGAGCTGCTTTAAAGTCACCAATGGAGCTTTCAACAAGATAGTTGCAATCTTGAATGATATATTTATGTTTAGCACCAGTTGTACGATATACTAAAGCTTTATTGGAAGCATCGAATTCGTCCTTGCCCATTTCTTGTTCAATAACTTCAGGACCAGTCAGACCAATACGACCTTGTTCGCTCATAACAATTACGTCCATAGCAGCTGCTACGAAGCCCATGCCACCGAAGCAACCAACTTTAGAGCCAACAACTGCAACAATAGGCAGAACTTTACGGCAGTCTTGGATAGCATCCATAACTTCAGCATGTGCCAGCAGACCAGCGTTTGCTTCATGCAGACGAACACCACCAGTTTCGAAGGATACAGCTACCATAGGACGGCGTTCAGCATAATCTTCAGGATGTTTTTCTTGGATTTCCTTAGCAGTTTTTAAAGCCAGACGCAGGGTGTTAACCATTTTAGCGCCGTTAACTTCACCAACTGCACCACCAATAAATTTACCTTCCATGGAGATAACGAAAACAGGATGCTTGCCAATCAGGCCAACACCAGTTACGGTGCCATCATCAAATTCAATTGCAGTGCCCAGTACAGGCAGATGAGGAGAAGTAAAACGATCCAGAGGTCCCAACAATTCAGTAAAAGAACCTTTGTCAACCATGCCTACAGCACGTTCACGCGCATTAGCATCTAAGAAAGCACTGCTCTCTAATTCAGCATAAGATTTCATATTATTCTTCCTCCTTTGCAGTTGCTTCAGCCAGAGCTTGACGTAATCTCATATAAACTACGATAGGAGTTGCATTATCGTCGTTGATTTCGATTACAATATTGCCTACGCCGGTATCATTTACGAATTTACCCAGCATTCTTTCCCATACAGCATCAAAGCCTACTACAGGAGTGCAAACTTTAGCTTTTACTGCACCATTCAGGCTTTCGTCTTTAATGAACATAACTTCCAGATCACCAGAGCCGGTTACACCTAAATGAGACCATGCAGGGGTAATAGTTTGTGTATTTTCAGATTTAAATTCAAATTCCAAGTTAAGTAATGCCATTTTCTTACCCTCCTATTACCAGTTTCTGAATTTAGCAGGCGGATTGTACAGGCCACCAGACCATTCAACCAGATCCTTAACATTTTTAGCAGCCAGCATGGAGCGGTTTGCACGAGACATATCAATACCCAAATCTTGAGGAGTCTTAATGATGCCCAGTTCACGCAGGCGTTTAGTTTCTTTAGGATCAGCTTTCATACCAACTTCAGTAAAGCCAGCAATACCACGAATAGCAGCAGTACGTTCTGCCATGGTACGGCATTTAGGCAGGTAAGCAATACCTTCTTCAGTAATGATATGGGTCAAGTCATCGCCATAAATCATTACAGGTTCAATGGACAGGTTAGCAGTCTTAGCCAGTTTGAAGGCATCCAATTCTTCTACAAAGCCAGGAGCCAGTTTTTCACGGAAGGTTTCAGCCAATTGAACAACCAGTCTCTTACCACGTTTAACAGGGCCCCACATTTCTTGTGCCAAAGCGTATTCAGTACCGCATTTCAGCCAAGCGCCAGAGGAGTGACGACGACCTTTAGGATCGCAACCCATGTTAGGAGCACCACCGAAGCCTGCTACACGACCAGCAGTTGCAGTGGAGGAGTTACCATAGGGGTCAATTTGCAGAGTGCCGCCTACGAACATATCAATTGCATAATGGCCTGCAGTTTGAGAGAAAGCACGGTTAGAACGCATAGAACCATCCGGACCAACAAAGAAGATATCGCTACGAGCAGCAACGTAATCTTCCATACCTAATTCACCACCAAAGCAGTGAACAGATTCTACCCAACCGGTTTCAATTGCAGGGATCAGAGACGGATGCGGATTCAGAATGAAATTCTTACAAATCTTACCCTTCAAGCCTAATTCTTCGCCCCAGGTAGGTAACAGCAATTCGATAGCTGCAGTATCAAAACCAATACCATGGTTCATAGATTCAACTTGGTATTCACCATAAATACCTTTAATTGCCATCATGCCCTTTAAAACTTGCGCATCAGTAATCAAAGCCGGGTCACGAGTGAACAGAGGCTCAATATAGAAGGGTTTAGGAGATTGGATTACATAGTCAACCCAGTCAGCAGGAATATCTACACGAGGCAGTTCATCAACGATTTCGTTAACTTGGGCAATAACGATACCTTGACGGAATTTAGTAGCTTCGACAATTGCAGGAGTATCTTCAGTACTAAAACCGGTAAACAGGTTACCATTTCTATCAGCCATAGTTGCTGCAACCAGAGCAACACGCGGAGTTAAATCCAGGAAATAACGGCCATATAATTCCAAATAAGTATGGATAGCTCCTAATTCCAATTTGCCTTCTTGCAGGAATTGTGCAATACGACCTGCTTGAGGACCGGAGAAGGACATATCCAATTTCTTAGCAATGCCTTTTTCGAAAACATCCAGATGTTCAGGTAAAGTCAATACAGATTGAACCATGTGCAAATCATGCACTTTAGCAGGATCAACTTGGCACAAGCATTTTGCCAAGAAGTCAGCTTGTTTTTGGTTGTTGCCTTCGATGTTAACCTTATCGCCAGGTTTGATTACAGCTTCCAGTAAAGCAACTGCATCTTTAGCATCAACGATTTTTCCTTCCTTAACGAGCGGCTTTGCAGCTTCTGCACGAGCCAGCGCGTCTTTTTTGAGAGTGTCCCACTCACGAGTAACTTTTTTGAACTCCATTACGTTCTCTCCTTTCTGAATAAGACATCTTTTAGTCAAAAAATAAAGAGAGTACGATAGTCTTGCTATCATTTACTCTCTTAATCACCACTCTTAAATTCTCAGTGTTCTTGACTATATATGCATAACGCCCAACCCTGCACGTTCATGATTAGTCATATAATGCAGAGCGGATTTGCCAAATAAAGCCACAGCAATCCATCCATCACCTCTAGCAATTGCAATTTTCATTGCTAAGCTAGCGCTTGTACTCACGCTGACGAGAATACCTTTTTTAGCTTCCTCAGTAGCATGAATTATAGCGTGTATGTCATTGCTGCATTTTTGAATAATACCAGAGTTTAGGCTGGCACCTATTACAGCTCGATTTATTTTTTCATTGAAATCATCATAGGACGTCTTACCGCCAACCTCAGTAACTACTGCTTTATAACCAGCTTTTGCAACCATTTTCTTCATAACATCTTCATCATGTATTGTTTGCGTTAAAGCCAACAGCATTGCTGATGTCCCAACACTGGTTATACTGCTTTCCATAAAGCCTTGTTGAGAACCCGTCATCATCTCAATCACTCCTCTCACTCTTTAACGGATACTAATTTCACCAAAATTATAGCTTCTTATTTCGCCGTTATCAGCCTTAACTAATAAGGCTCCTTCAGAATCAATATTTTTAGCTATACCTCGAAAGATAACTTTATCATTATCTTTAACGTTTACAACATTACCCAAGGTGCAGTTTAGTTCTTGCCATTGCGTCAAAAATTCTTGAGAACCACTTAGCTGCCAGCTTTCATATAAGGGTACAAACTCTTGAAGAATTTTGTCCAAAACTTCCTCACAGGTTAAATTCATACCACTTATATCATTTAATACAACAGCTGTTTTACGAACATCTTCGGGGAATTCTTCTTGTTTAAAACCCACGTTAACGCCAATACCTACAATTGCATAATCAACGCATCCATCTTCCTTGAGTTGCATTTCGGAAAGAATGCCACAGACCTTCTTACCGTCCCAAAGCAAATCATTGGGCCATTTTATGCAAATTTTATCAGTACAGTAAGCTTTACGTAGACCTTTAGCAACAGCAACCCCTGCTAACAGTGTTACCTGTGCTATAAACTGAGGATCAATCTTTGGTCTGAGTAGTATCGTAAACCAAAGACCACCTTCAGGAGAATTCCAAACCCTCTGCATTCTACCGTGTCCGCCTTCTTGACGCTTTGCAACGATGACAGTTCCTTCTAAAGCTCCATCATTTGCTGCAGCAACAGCAGTTTCATTGGTTGATTCTAAAACATCAAATATATTAAGCTGTATTTTCATAATTGATTAAATAAATTATTTTACCATGCCGATGGTAGCAATAAAGATACCACAAGCAATTGCAGATACAATTACACCGCCTACATTGGCGCCCATAGCAACCGGTAATACAATTGCGAAAGGATCTTCATCTTCTGCAGCATGTTGAGCAATTTTAGCGGTAGTAGGTACACAAGATACACCGGAGATACCAACAACAGGGTTGAAATCGCCTTTCTTGAACCAGTAAATTACGTAACCACCAAAAATACCAACAGCGCCAGAAACGGTCAAAGCTAAAACGCCCAAAATAATCAAAGGTGCAACTTTAGGATTCAGCAGGGTACCTGCTTCACACAGAGTACCTAACAGTAAACCTAACATCAAAGTACCACTGTACAGCAAAGTGCTTTCCAGCAAATCTTGGTAAGGAACGATTTCAGCTTCTTTAATTGCCATGCCTAAGAAGAAGGACATGATCAAAGGTGCAGCCATAGGCAGCAGCAGGCACAGCAGACCGCAGCATACTAAGATAAACATGAATTTCTTAACTTTGGGAACTTCAGGAGCAAAGAACAGAATATCTTTGCCACGAGTTTCTGCAGGTACCAGCAGCTTTAACAGCCAAGGATAACCAGCATAAGTCAAGGACAGATACAGGTAAGCAATTACGCCGATAGGTACGAACAGGTGAGGAGCCAGCATCAAAGATGTGAACAATACCATGGGGCCATCGGCACCACCAATGGAAGCAACTGCTGCAGCTTCGGGAGGTGTTAAGCCTAAATGTACACCTAAAATCAAGGTAACAAAGGTACCGCATTCAGCAAAAATCGCAATAATAATAGAAGTCCAGGGGTTAGCTAAGATAAAACCAATCTCACACATAGCACCTACGCCCATAAATACAACGCAAGCAACTAAAGAGTTAGAGAAGGTTAAATTGTAAATAGGTTGCAAGAAATTAACTTGCATAATATCTACTAGTTTTGCAGGATCAGAAATCATAGGATCCAAGAATAGGTTACCCAGCTTACCACCTTCTAAGAACAGTACGCCGCAGTTGATACAAATCATACCAACGCCCATTGGAACCATAATCAAGGGTTCAAGAATACGTTTAAAACCTAAATAAGCCAGTAAAAAACCAAAGGCAATCAATGCAACTCTGGCACAAGCAATCATAGGCTCTTGGACACCAAAGGAGAAAATACCAGGAAAAATTTGAGCAATCATATCCATTATTCCATACCTCCTTCTTCTTCACTTCCACCGAACAATTTGTTCAGTACGACTACAGTGCCAATCATTACAAGTGCAATTACTGCAGTTAATGCGTAGGCCATAAGAGCATAAAGTTCAACGCTCATTGTAAGTCTCCTTTCAAAATTACACATACTAATTTAATAATTTCGTGGACATTTTCATTCCTCATGGTTTCCGGACACCATTACAAATAAAAATATCCTTCCTGCTCAAAGGCGGAAAGGATATACAAATACAGCTATCCCAAAAATAGCTATCCTAGTATATACTCCGTCTCTCGCAGATATATAACTTCAACTAAGGCTGCGATCTGACTTAGCTCAAACGAGCATCACAGTGGCGTGACCGTTACAGATTTACACTGTATTCCCTAATTTACCCTCCATAGGAGGCACCTTAGCAGTTATTATTTAATTAATCAGGCATTAATTATCGTTTACCTATATTGTGAATAAAAAAAGAGAGACCACTCGCGTGACATCTCTCACTCACCAATATTTATTTCCCTCACTACTATAAAATTCTCAACTTCTCTTAACTAAACAGATAGCAGTGACGGTATAACTTTTTTAACGGCAAACTATTCTCAAATTCTCTATGCGCACATTATAATATCACTTTTATGATTTGTCAACACATTTTTTGCTAATTGATACAAATTACTAATAGATTTTCACAAGTATTTTGTATACAAATAATATCCCATACACAAATAAATACTAATTCTAAATTAGAATATTAAAATTAGCATTTATGTTAATTCCACATTGAGCATTTGATTGTTCTTTAAAATTTCATCTATTGGTCATTTCCTTGAGAGAAATAAAAGGATTTGTATAGCTTTTATCTAGCTGAGATTTCATACCGCCAACTCTTATTGCATGTTGTGGACACCAATGCTTACAGGCAAAACAATTAGCACACTCAAAATAAAAATTCGGTTTTTTACCCTTCATTTTTATATTTCCCGTAGGACAAACCTGAGCACAAATTCCACAGCCTACACAACGAGTACTATATTCAAAAACCTGATCTATTCTAAGCACATCACGCATAAACCACCAACCTACAGAAGTGCCTAACTTTTTCCAGAAAAGAGCCTCTTTTACCTCTGTACAGTCCTGTTTTCCTAAAGCTATAGATTGACTAATTTCATCTATAACAGGCTGCGCGGCCTCCAATTTGCTCAAGCAGTCTTTATTTTCCTTAACAAAAAAGTTATCAGGCATTACCACAGTTTTCGCATAATTTAGAGTAATATTTTTTTTGCTCAATCGTTCCTTTAATTCAAGTAATGCTCGTCCCTGATTTCCTCCCATAGTGACAACACCAAAGCAGTAATTAGGCTCAGCGTCAATAATGTCAAAAAACTTGTGTAGATAAGGTGGCAAAGTAAAACAATAAACAGGACATACAAAACCTACTGTATCATCTTCAATTTTATATGGATTTTTAATATATTCTGTCATACGCTCAATACGACAGTCCTTTAATCCTTGCGCTATACATTTTGCAGTATATAAGCTATTACCTGTACCAGAAAAATAAAAAATAACCGCCATAATCTTCCTCTTTATCTTTTAAAATAAAAATACTCTTCATATTTTCTCTATTGAATATTTTAAAAACTTAGGCATATTTTCAATATGCATTGTCCCAACACCACAATTTTTATGAGTTGTACCTGCGTTAAAGCTAGTATAACCAATTATTGAAACTGTTACCCAATTATCTCCACGAACAACAGAATAATTTACCTGCATATGACTTAAGCTCTCAGGCGGTGTATTCAATCCCTCCAAAGCTGCCATGCACGCATGAACAACAGCATGAATCTCTGTATCTTTATTGATAATTACCTTATTATCGATACTTTTATCGATAAGTTGAATTGTAAATCTATTTTTAATAGCCTTAGAATCTCCAGTAAAAGTATCGACCATTGCTGCATAGCCATATCTTTTAGCATTGTCTAGCCAAAAATTACGGGCTGTCAAATCTTCAACAGCAGCCAATGTCAATGAAGCTGTAACCGTATCTTTCATGATTGAAGCTATTATTTTTTCAGAGATATTTTGTTCAGCCATAATATTGCCTCCACTGATAACCCACAAGAGAGCTTGGTAAAAACCATTACTATTTAGTGCATTATATCATATTTTTAAAAATATAGCTAGAACCAGACCTATTTACTTTTTAAATACAAAAACACAGAGCAAAAGCCCTGTGCTTTGTATGGCATTTATAGCATAGCTTTACAGGCAGTTGGTGAAATAGCTGGTGAAGCTATTCTGCCCTAGCTAAACTAACTTTTAAAATTGCCTAATAGTTTAACATAAAATAGAAATTCTGTAAATATTTTGCTATTGCTTTTCTATTTACAAGGATTATTATAATCAGTTCAGCCTTGCAAAAGTTCTGTAGCACAAAATTAATAACCTATCATCATATTCCACTCATAAGGAATTTAATTGCCGTCAGCATAACTAAAACTGATGTACATTTCATCAACATAGTTGATTTAGTTTTCACTGCCAACCTAACACCTATTTGCGCACCAATAGAAGCACCAATACCAAGACCAAAAGCAGTAACCCAGACAATGTGCCCTAAATATGCATGTGAAATAACGCCTGATATAGCCGATACAGCTAAAATTGCGGTAGAAGTAGCAATAGCCACCTTAACCGGAAATTTTAAAACATAGGTCATCATAGGCACATGGATAACGCCACCACCAATACCTAAAATACTAGCTATGAAGCCAACCACTACGCTAGAAGCAACACCAAATTGCCAATTATATTTTTCTGGCACTTCTTCGCTGCCGCTATCAGCATTACTAGAGCAGGCTTTCCGATACATATTAATAGCAAAGCAAAAGAAAAATATACCAAAAACTAAATAAAAAAGTTTTCCTCGTAAAAATTCCGATGCATAACTACCTAAGAATGCACCAGGAACTGTCGCTAGAGCAAATTTCCAAGCAGCATCCCAACAAACCTTCTTCTGCCTTAGATAGCCAATGGTTCCACTTAATGCATTAAGTAAAACTACAAACATCGAACTTCCAATAGCTTCTGCTGGTGTAAAATCAAACACAAATGTCAGTAGTGGTACTATAACTACACCACCGCCAATACCGAGCATTGAACCAATGCCACCAACGCAACAGCCAATTAACAAATAAGCAAGAATTTCCACAACTCAATCCCTCAATCTCTCTCGTGAAAAATATCCCAGCTAACAGCAGTACATAATGGGGTAATATCGCTTTAACAAAATTAATCTCTTTCTCTCAATCACTCAATAAACTTTTATTAATTTACAAACGAGCCTGCCCTACAACAAAAAAGTTAGCTGAACCTTTAGATACAACTTCATTATTTTCATTTACTACCAAAGCTTCTAGCATTATAGTACTTTCTCCAGCATGTAAAACTGTAGAAGTAGCAGTTAACTTTTCTCCCAGTTTTGCTGACTTTATGTAATTTACTTGCATATCTAGAGTAACTACTTGTTTACCTAAAGTAAAACAAGTAAGGCCCATGCAAGTATCTAATAACCCTGCCAGCGCACCTCCATGAATTATTCCATAAATATTAACCGTATTTTGCTTAACTAACATGGACATGACGACCTTACCTTCTTCGATATGCTCCGTCTTTAAGCCCATTGCATTAACATAGCCTTCTACAGCTGATTCTACATCTAGAAAAGCGTTAATTGCATCAATTCTATTACTCATAGCAGGTCTCCTTTTATCAAAAACATTTTTGATAGATAGAAATTATATCATAGTTATAAAAGAGATACAACATTTAGACCACAGCTTACTTCAGATAAAGCGATAAAAATTCTCATGTATACACCACAAAGTTCTAGAAAAGTGGTAAAATATAACAAAAATCCTTTATGGAGGCTATTTATGACTACAAAATTATTTGAAAATAATTCTTTACTTAAATCTTGCCAAGCAACCGTTACTGCTTGTACAGAAAAAGATGGTAAATATTTAATTGAATTAGACCA
>JAKSOK010000069.1 GCA_024405615.1 Phascolarctobacterium sp. | reverse complement strand
GGTCATACTATGGGTGGATTTGGTGGTTCTTTGAAAAATATCGGTATTGGATGCGCTGATGGCAAAATTGGCAAAGCCCAGGTACATCATGGTGGCGGAACCAATTGGGAAGGCGGAGAAAGGTTTATGGAGAGAATGGTAGAGTCTGGTAAAGGTACTATCGACCATTTTGCTCCTCATATTACCTATATAAATGTTTTGCGTTGCATGTCTGTGGATTGTGACTGTGCTGGTACAGGTGCAGCAGCACCCAAACTGCCGGATTTAGGCATTTTGGCGTCTAAGGATATTTTAGCTTTAGATAAAGCTTCCGTGGATATGGCTTTAGCTCAACCTAAGGAACAAAGTCAAGATCTTAAAGAGCGCATCGAATCTCGTCAAGGCTTACGTCAACTTACCTATATGCAAGAACTTGGTATGGGAAATGCTGAATATGAACTGGTAGAGGTAAAATAGGAAGAAGAATGTCTGCATACCCGTAATGGTGGGCGTGAGAGGCATAGCTTAGGAATATTATAGTTCTTGTAAAATTCATACGGAAATAATAAAAAAACTCACGCAGGTAAATTCTACGGGAGTTTTTTGCATAAGTAAAAAGATATAGTTTAGCTTCTATTTAAAGAACACTCAAGGCTGCTTTTATTGCGTTGGGCATATTTTTAACATCCTCTTCAAATTGGCTTACGGTGCAACCAGTATCTCCGTTACAGAGAATTTCTATGCTATCATTACCAACATCCTTGTAAGCTTTCCAAAGCACCATTAAATCCTCTGTAGTATCTACGTAGAACCAGCAGCCTAGTTTCTTACCAAGCTCTTCTAGGGTTTCTTCTAATTCTTCTATTTGCCATATAAGCATACATCTAGCGCACATAATATAAAACCTCCTGTTATTGAAAATTATCTCTGGAGACAAAAATAGCAGTCTGGGATATAGACTGCTGTTTTTGCTTCTCAAATCTGCTTTATTATTCTAATATGGGGATATTATTTTTCCATACATGCTTGGGGTGTTAAGCATTTCTAATAAAAAGTTTGGGGGTTTTACTTTTTATTTATGGAGTAGTGTGTTTTCTTGATTATTATAATACAAGGTTTTCTTACTAAAAACAATAATCAAAATTCAAATATATATGAATATCTGCTCATATATTAAAAGTGTACTGTAAAATCATTTGTTATCATAGAAAGAGAATCAAAACATATTAATCACTTTGCTCTATTGGTATTTTAAAGGACTGTTATTTTATACTTTGGTGTTTTTTACAAAATTTGCATAAATTGTAAAAAACGTAATTCTTCTCGCTGTTAAAATGGTATAATAAGATAGAGTTTTATAAATTATAATAACAAATCCAATATGCGTACATAAATTTTAAAAGGAGAATTCTTATGCCTAAGTTAAGTGATAAAGTACAAACCTTTACGGATAGCGTTATTCGCCGTATGACTCGTATCAGCAATGAATATGGAGCGATTAACCTTTCACAAGGGTTCCCAGATTTTCCACCTCCAAAGCCGATGTTGGATGCTTTAGCTAAAATTGCCTATGAAGGACCACATCAATATTCGGTAACCTTTGGTGCTCCTAATTTGCGCGAAGCTATAGCTAGAAAATGTGCAAAGGCTTTGAAACGTGAAATTGATGCTACTAAAGAGGTTGTTGTAACCTGTGGTGGTACAGAAGCTATGATGAGTGTTGTCATGAGTATCTGTAATCCAGGGGATAAAATAATGGTGTTCTCTCCCTTCTATGAGAATTATAGTGCGGATGCCATTCTTTCTGGAGCAGAGCCGATTTATATCCCTCTAGTTCCACCAACCTATGATTTCGATATCAATTTAATTGAAGAGGGATTTAAGGCTGGAGCTAAAGCCATTATCATCTGTAACCCATCCAATCCCTGCGGTAAGGTTTTTACGGAAGAAGAGTTAAAAGCTATTGGTAAATTAGCTATTAAATATGATCGCTTTGTAATTACTGATGAGGTTTACGAGCACATGGTTTATGCTCCTAATAAGCATACTGCCATGGCCAGTTTGCCTGGTATGTGGGAACGCACTATTACCTGCAACTCTCTTTCTAAAACCTATTCTATTACTGGTTGGCGTTTAGGCTACATTATCTGTCCCTATGAAATTGCGGAATGCTGCAAGAAGGTACATGACTTTTTGGCTTTAGCTGCGGCATCTCCTTTGCAAGAGGCTGCAGTTGTTGGGTTAAATTTCCCACAAAGCTATTATGACGAGCTTTTAGAAACATATACTGAAAAGCGTAAGTATTTTCTTGATGGTCTTGATCGTATTGGTTTGAAGCATAATGTACCTCAGGGGTCATATTTTGTCATGATAGATATTACCGATTTCCTTGAATTGCCTCAATTCAAAGGCATTAGTGACTTAGAATTCTGTGAATGGATGATTAAAAATATTGGTGTTGCGGCTGTTCCTGGGTCTAGCTTTTTCCGTGAACCCATAAACAATCTCATTCGTTTGCATTTTGCTCGTGAAAAGGCTACTTTAGACGAAGCTATTACTCGCTTAGCTAAAATGCAAAAACTTTTAACTAATAAATAACTGTGATTATTTGTATGTTAACATAAAAATGACCATTTAATTTATAACTAAATGGTCATTTTTCTTTTTACCTTGACAATAATTTATGTCAGTGATATAGTTATTTTCGGAGAAGAAGAGGATGACTCTTTTAAATTTATTTAATAAGGAGATATTATGAAGAAGCTAATAGTTATGATGCTTGCTATGGTTATGGTTTTTGCCATGGCTGGTTGCGGTGGCAAAGATGAAGCTAAACCTGCAGCTAATGCGAAAAAACAATCTGAAGTTCAAAAGATTATTAAACAAGCTCAAGGCATGACTCTGGATGAGTTGGCTAAGAAAGCAATTGAAGAATCTAAAGGTAAGAAATTCTACGGTGTAGGTAACTCCTCTCGTGGTAAATCCGCTCTGCCTCTGTTCATCAATTATTTGAAAAAGGTTGATCCTTCCTACAACATGGAATTTGAATGGCAACAACCTAAGAATAACAAGATTTTCGATCAACTGACTGCTGACGCTAAAAAAGAAAAAGGCACCTTTGCTATGACCCTTATTCAAGACGGTAACCAAATCGAATCCAAGATGGTTCAAACCGGCGTTCTGGATAGATTCATTCCTAAAGAATGGGCAGAAGCAAATGGTACTACTCCTGATAAATACAATGGCTATTTAGCTCTGCAAACTCTGAACAAAGTATTTGAATATAACTGTGTAAATCCTGCAAGTAAATACACTAACTGCTGGGATTTCGTAGCTAAAGATCAACACGGTCTGTTCATGGACATCAACTCCGAAATCGTAGGTAAGAACTTCCTGTACATGCTGACCAAACCTGAATATGCAGCTCAACTGAAGGATGCATATGAAAAACTGGATGATGCTAAGAAAGCATACTTCAAACCTACCGTTGATGCAATGGCAAAAGACGCTAAGGATTTAGGTCTGGATGCTAACGGCAAATACGCTTTGGCTTGGATCAAACTTTGGGTTAACAGCTATAATGCTGTAACCGATGATGGTCCTATCTGCAACGAACTGGTTAAGAAATCTGCAGCTAACCAATTTGGTCTGCTGGTATATTCTAAAGTTCGTTCTGTAGCTGAATCTAACGAAGTATCTGTTAAGAATGTTAAGGTTGCAGCTTACCAACCTGGTTATGAAGGCATGGGCGGCTATGCATACTGCCATTACCTGTTCGTAACTGACAACTCTCCGATGCCTTGGACTGCTTGCGCATTCATTGCTTACATGACTCAAACTCTGGACGGCTTCTCCGCTTGGGGTAAAGATATCGGTGGCTATTCCTCCAATCCTAAGGTTGCTAAAGCAGTTGAAGATAAATATCATCACTCTGAAGGTAAATCCTCTAAGACTGTTTGCGATACCACCAAGGATAGAGGCTATAACTGGTGGATCAACAATGGCAAACTGGTTGTTGAAGATCCTAAATACTGTGCAAAAGTTGCATTCTCTGTTGGTTCTTGGATTGAAAACCTGAAGAAATACCAACCTAAGTAAGTTATACTGTGAAATTATGCCTTCGCGGGAAGCTTCCTGCGAAGGCATTTTTACAATTTTGAGGGATGATTTATGTCTAAACAAAAGTGGAATAGTATCAAGACTTATCTGACTAAGCCTGAAAATATAATTTTAATATTGACAGGTCTTCTGGTAACTTTTACTACCATTGCTCCTGTAATTGCTATCATAAAAGACACCTTTACAATTCATCCAGGTACCATTGACCAACATTTATCTGGACGAGTTAGCGGCTATACCTTAGTAAACTATATAGATTTGTTTACTAGTAGGCTTGCCGTGGCAAACCTTTGGACACCTCTTTGGAATACTCTTATGCTAGGTATAGGCACCTGCTTATTTGCCATTGTTTTTGGCGGCGTTTTTGCTTATCTAGTAACTAGAACCAATATGGCCTTTAAAGGTTATTTAAGTTCTATTTTTATCTTCCCATATATTATGCCCCAATGGACACTTGCTGTAGTTTGGCAGAACCTATTTAACTCCAATGCGGTAACTGGTACCTCCAACGGACTCTTGGCTGCTTTATTTAATATTAATATGCCTGCTTGGTGGTGCGTAGGTATGTTCCCAAGCATTATGGTGTTGGGTATGCACTACACTCCTTTTGCTTATATTCTGATAGGCAGTATCTTAAAGAATATGGATGCTAATCTGGAAGAGGCAGCAACTATTTTGGATACTCCTCGTTGGCGTATCTTCACTAGAATCACTCTACCTATGGTTAAGCCAGCAATTCTTTCCACCATACTTTTGGTAATAGGTGGTGCAGTTGGTTCCTATCCTGTTCCTCACTATTTGAATTTCACTACTTTGGCCACCAAGTATGTTTCCATGAACGATAAATATACGGGTGAGGCTTCCATTCTGGCAATTGTCATGATGCTGTTTGGCGTTGCCATTATGTATATTAACCAAAGATCCTTGCATTCTAGAAAATCCTATACAACTGTAACCGGTAAATCTGGACAAATTACTAAGGTTAATCTAGGCAACATTGGTAAATATGCCATTGCTTCTGTTTTTGTTGTAGTGACCTTCTTTACCTCCGTTTTCCCCATTCTTTCCTTTGCCTTGGAAACTTTCCTGCCTAACCCTGGCGACTATTCCTTCCTCTTTACAGGAGATACTAGCAACTTGACTACTAAATGGTGGACAGTAGCAGAAAACGTTTCTGAAAATGGTATGTATGGACAAATGGGCATTTTGCATAACCCAACTATCTGGAATGCCTTTTTAGGTACTATTTTTACAGCAGTAGTTTGCTGTATTGTAGCGGGTTCTATTGGTACGCTCATCGGTTATGCTGTAAGTAAAAACAGAAGAAGCAAGCTGGCAAGCTATGTAAACTCTATGGCTTTCCTGCCTTACCTGATGCCTTCTGTTGCAGTTGGTGCTGCTTATTTCGTGCTTTTCTCCTCTGGTAAGATTAATCTATTCAACACTTATATTGCACTTATTATTGTAGGTGTAGTTAAATATATTCCTTTCTCATCAAGAAGCTCTCTGAATTCCATGCTGCAGCTTTCTAACGAGATCGAAGAATCAGCAATAATCTTAAACATTCCCTGGATTAAACGTATGACCAGAATTATTATTCCCATTCAAAAGAGCTCCATCGTGTCCGGCTTCCTGCTGCCGTTCATGACCTGCTTAAGAGAATTGTCCCTGTTCATGCTGTTATGTACTCAGGGCTTCATTCTCTCCACAACCTTGGACTACTTTGATGAAATGGGCCTTTATGCGTTCTCTAGTGGTATTAACTTGATTCTGATTGTAACCATTCTCGTATGTAATTTTGCGGTTATCAAAATTACCGGAGCAAGCTTAGACGATGGAATAGGAGGTTAACAAATGCCTAAAATTGTACTTGAACATGTAACCAAACGCTGGGATAAATTCTATGGCGTTGATGATTTAAATTTAGTAATTGAAGATAATGCCTTTGTAACCTTATTGGGACCTTCTGGCTGTGGTAAGACTACTACTCTGCGCATGATTGCTGGCTTGGAAACTCCTACTAGCGGTAAGATTACCATTGGCGATACTGTTGTTTATGACTCTGAGCAAGGCATAAATATTCCTCCCAATAAGCGTAAGGTTGGTTTCCTTTTCCAAAACTACGCTTTGTGGCCCAATATGACTGTTCATGATAATATTGCCTTTGGCTTAGAAAATATCAAGGAAAATCTGCCTAATGTTTATGATGATGCAAAGGCTGCTAGTGGCTTGTTGGCTGCCTTGGCTAAGCCTAAGGAAGTTGTAGATATTATCAAGGAATGCGTAGATAAAAAAGGTAAGCTCGACGAACAAAAGTGTTTAATCAAGCTTATTGATCGCTATGAAATTTCTATGTTTTCTGCCCAAAAACTGCTGAAATATAATCTTCAGGGTGCTTCTAATTTAGAAGAAACTGCTAAGAAGTGTGCAGCAGAACTGGAAAAGGTTGTTGATGCTGCTAAAAAAGATGCCGCAGCTAAAGGCGGTGAGTTAGATGCAGAATTCCATTGCATTGTCAATGGTAAGCCTGTTTCCTCTGTAAGAAGATTATCCAAAGAAGAAATCGATTTAGCCGTTAGAAGAGTATCTAGAATTGTTAAAATCGGTATGTTCATGGATAGATATCCTTCTGAGCTTTCCGGTGGTCAACAACAACGTGTGGCTATTGCTAGAACTCTTGCACCTAAGCCGGGAGTACTCTTCATGGATGAACCCCTTTCTAACTTAGATGCTAAGCTGCGTTTGGAAATGCGCTCTGAGCTGCAAAGACTACATCTTGAAACTGGATCTACCTTTGTATATGTAACTCACGACCAAATGGAGGCTATGACTCTTGCTACTAAAATCTGCCTCATTGATAATGGCCTGCTGATGCAATATGATCCACCCTTAAAGGTTTATAACCAACCGAACAATACCTTTGTTGCTGACTTCGTTGGCAATCCTGTTATCAATTTTATCAATGCTAAAGGTAACCAGGTTGGCGCTAATTTAGAGTTGGATATCTTAGGTGGCGTGAAGGCTGTTTTCAAACCTAATGAAGCTCTTAACATGGCTCAATGGAGAAAAGAATTAGCTGACTCTTTGGCTGCGAAGGCTAATGAAGAAGCTGCTAAGGCTAAACAAAAGGGCTATGTGGAAAAACAAAATAAAGAAGTACCCTTTAATTATCATGTTGCTTTAGTTGATGAAATGGAAGACTATGGCGATGAAGTTGTACTTTCTGATGAAGATTATGTAATTGGCATTAGACCTGAGTTTATTACTATTGATGGTAATATTGAAGGCGAGATTTATTCTTCTATGCCTACTGGTATGGAAACTACGGTAAGAATTGCTGTTGGCAATTATATCATTACTGGTGTTATGTTCGGTGGTATGGTTTATAATCTTGGTGATAAGGTTAAGGTTGGCTTTAAGGGCAATAATGCAATTCTTTTTGACAGAAAGACTGGCAGAAAAATTGCTCTTGGTGCTTTAGAAATTGATTAATATGAAATTTAAAGCCTTTTTATTTGATTGTGATGGCACGATAATAAATACCGATAGATTGATCATGAATGCTTGGCGAGCTGCTACAGATTTCATGCTTCCGGGAAAGCCTGTTAATGAGCAGGATTTAAGAAAGCATTTTGGTAGAACCTTTGATGAAGCAGCAATGCTTTTGGCTCAAGAATTTGGCGTAGACGATTATAATCCCGAGGAGGTTGCTGAGGTTTATTGGACCTATCACAAAGGACATCCTGAGGATATAGATGGCGTTTTTCCTACAGTTGCGGAAGCCTTGAAGTCATTAAAGGCTAAGGGTATACCTATGGGTATCGTTACCTCTGGCTTTTATGAAACCTGTTCCAAGGAGCTTGAAGAGCTAGGCGTTAGAGATTTCTTTGATGTTATTGTAGGTGCAGGTGATGTTACTCAACCGAAACCCAACGCGCAACCAGCACTGATTTGTTGTGAGAGACTGGGAGTTGAACCCAAGGATGCATTGCTCATAGGCGATAGCAAAAATGATATAGCCTGTGGCAATAATGCAGGCTGTACTACTGCTATAGTTTCCTGGTCACTGTGTAATATTAACAATCTTCAGGGTGTAGAAAAGCCTGATATGGTTATCAGTGATGCTAAACAGCTATTGGAGTATATTTGAAGGACCTAATCGCTTATTGCACTATTGCAGCTTTTATATTATAATTATTTATGGGAACTTATAATTAGAATAACGGAGGTATATCATGAAAAAGCTATTATCTACTTTGTTGTTGACCTTTGCTATTGCTGCTGGAATGAATATTGGGTTTGTTAATTCTGCTGCTGCAGCAGATATTGAAATTAATAACCAAATTGGTAAAACCCTCTATGTTGCAGTGCTAACTCATAATGAAAATACTGACAGTTGGTATGTGCGTTTCTGGTACTCTGTTCCTGCTAATTCTTTTAGAACTCTTAAATTCCCCACTCATAATAGAGGTCATTTCTGGATTCACGCCCATAATGCAGACCGCAGTTGGGGTTCTCAAAAGGCTTGGACTGTTGTTAGTGAATCTCATAGTTATAAACTTCAGAGTGGATGTCCTGAAGGTTCTAATCGCCGTCAAGTGGCTTTTGATAGCTATAATATCGGCCAAAACGGTACTGTTCGTGTAAA